>JAZUHM010000438.1:0-3409 GCA_045641725.1 Bacteroidaceae bacterium
GACATGGCATTCCCGTTCTTTATGTTTATTATGGGTATCACGACCTATTTGTCGCTGAGCAAGTATGGCTTCAGTTTCTCGTGGCCGGTGGTGCGCAAGATTCTGGTGCGCACACTGGGTATCGTGGTGGTATGCTGGGCGTTTGACTGGCTTGGCCGCTTTATCTTCGGTCTTTACGGCGCCGATGCGAGTGTGCCGTTGCTGCAGCGCATGGCTGATGCGGCCAACAGTTTTGAATATCTGCGATTCAGCGGTGTGCTGGTGAGGCTGGGTGTCTGCTACGGCATCTGCGCGCTGGCGGCACTGGTGGTCAACCACAAGCGATTCCCGTGGGTGATAGCGGGTCTGCTGCTGGTGTATTTTGTGATGCTGATTTTTGGCCACGGCTTCGAGCGTGAGCCTGAGAATATATTGGGCATTGTTGACCGTGCGCTGCTGGGTGAGAATCACATGTGCAACGATGGCGGCATAGACCCGGAGGGCGTGCTCAGCACCATTCCGTCGGTGGCTCATGTGATGCTGGGATTCTGGATTGGCAGCCGGTTGTTCGACAAGAGCAAGCCGCTGTCTGTTCACGACAAACTGTATTTTCTTTTCAGCACCGGCGCGCTGCTCACAGTGGTGGCCCTGCTGCTGTATGGCGTTTGTCCGTTGAGCAAGAAGATTTGGTCGCCCACTTTTGTGATGCTTACTTGCGGCCTGGGCTCGCTGCTGCTGGGATTGCTGGTGAAATGGCTTGATGGCAGCCCGTCGGCTGAGGCTGAGGGCGGTGCGGCTTGCTGCCAGGTGGCGCAGCAGGGGCGTAAGGGCTTTGCCTATTTCTTTCGTATCTTTGGCGCCAACCCGCTGTTCCTCTATCTGCTGAGCGAGGGTATTCTCTGGCCGCTGGAACTGATTAAAGTCAACGCCAATGGCGAGCAGACCGACGTGTGGGGCTTTGTTTTCTGGCAGTGGCTCGTGCCCGTGTTTGGCAATCATGGCGGCGACTTGGCCTTTGCCCTGCTCAACGTGCTGTTCTGTTGGCTGGTGGGCTGGATACTCTATCGTTTCAGGATTTTTATACGACTCTAAGCGCACCTGTCGCGCCGCGAAGATATAGCAAGGGGAGCAGATGTTTTGTGGTCTGCTCCCCTTGTTGGCTTTTGGCGTAAAAACGGTGCTTATTTCTCGAGTTTGCCAGTGCGCGGCAGGCGGCTTTTCCATATAAAAAACCACACAATCAGCGCAAGCGAGCAGCCCGTGCCTATATAATAGGATAAAGTAGTGCCAAGGTTGAGGCTGCTCGGGTCAATGCAGATGTAAGTGAGGCATACACAGGCCATAAAGGCACCCGGAATCAAGGTTACGATGTATGGCTTGCCCGATTTTGCAAGGTAAACGCTGAGGGCGAAGAATGTGAAGATGGAGAATGTCTGGTTGAACCAAGCAAAATAGCGCCACAAGACTCCGAAATCGTTAAAGAGGATGAGTCCCACCACGCAGATGGCAAAAATCGGCAGACAGATGATCAATCGGTTGAGTATCTTGTTTTGTTTTACCTTGAAGGTGTCGGCCATTATCAGTCGGGCGCAGCGCAGTGCCGTGTCGCCCGTGGTAATTGGGGCAAAGATCACGCCGAGAATGGCTATGATGGCGCCAAACGAACCGAGCCACGAGTTGCAGATGGCTTTCACCACGATGGCCGGATTTTGGTCGGCGGTGCCGTTGAGAGTCATCAGGTTGAGGATTTTTTCGTATGGGGTATCGCCGGCCAGAGGCGTGCCGTCTGGCAATACAGTGAGGCTGCCGGCAAATTGAATGGCTGCGGCTGCCCATATCATCGCAATAAATCCCTCGGTAATCATGGCGCCGTAAAATACCTTGCGGCCGAGTTTCTCGTTCTTCATGCAGCGGGCCATCATGGGGCTCTGGGTGGCGTGGAAACCGCTCACGGCGCCGCATGCAATGGTGATGCACATGCCGGGAAACAAGGGCAGCTGCTTGGGATGGTGGTTGCTGAAAGCGTCAGTGATTTCGGGCATTACTGAACTGTCGTGGAAGAAAATTCCAAAGAAGACGCACACCGCCATAAAGATGAGGGCGATGCCGAAAACGGGGTAAATCTTGCCGATAATCTTGTTGATGGGCAGAATGGCCGCAATGAAGTAATAGGCAAACACCACGATTATCCAGAAGAGCGTGCCGTCGATCGTGCCGATGTCGCCGGTCATGCCGTTAAGCAGGCCTGCCGGAGATTTGACAAACACAATAACCACGAGAATCATGAGCAACAGCGCCAGTACACGCTGCGACTGGCGTGCCACAACGCCCAACTCGCTGCCGATAATCTCGGGCAGTGATGCGCCGTTGCGCTTGATGGAAATCATACCGGCCATATAGTCGTGGGTAGCGCCGCCGAAGATGCAGCCCAACACAATCCAGAAATACGCCGCCGGGCCAAACAAAATTCCCTGGATGGTACCGAAAATCGGTCCCGTGCCAGCAATGTTGAGGAATTGGATGAGATAGACTTTCCATGTGGGCATCGGTGTGTAGTCGATGCCGTCCTGCATGGTATAGCAGGGTGTCTTTTTGTTTTTGTCGGGCTCCATGATGTGCTCAATGAATTTTCCGTAAAGCACATAGCCCAATACGAGCGCCAAAAGGCATACTACAAACGTTATCATAGCTGTTCTGTTTTTACTTCAAACGGCAAAAATACGATATTCTGCGTTTTAAACGTGAAAAATGGCTGAAAAATCGTGCGGCAGCCCAAAAATGTTGAATTTGTGGGCCGAATATCAAAAAAGCCGCGCACTTTGCAGTCCGCGGCTGGCGTGTAGTCAAGTTTGTTTTGGGCGCTGGGAATATTTTCTCCTGCAATCTTTGGTTTGTGAGGGGCGTAGTGGCTTTGTTTGCGCCTTTCTTGCAGTTTTCTTAGAGCACAATGATTTTATTGTCCTCTACTCGGAATTTTATTTCGACGCCGGCAAAGGAGAAACCGTAGATTCTGTCTGGCTCGGCCTGGTACCGCGGTCGAGGATCGGCGGCCAGCACCTGGCGCAGCGCCTCAATTTTGTCGGGAGTGAAGTGCTGCATGGTTTTCGGCGGGAACTCCACCTGCAGATTCTCGGCGGCGCTGTGGGCTGTGCCGGCAGTAAATCCGCCGAGCGCATCGGGGTGCGAGTCGGTGAAGGCCAGATACGGTTTGATGTCGTAAATCGGCGTGCCGCTCATCAAATCGGCGCCCTCAACCACGAGCAGCGGGCCGTTTGGCGCGTTGTAGTCGATAGATAGCAGCCTCACCGACGATAGACCGATGTTGTTTGGCCGGAAGGGCGAGCGTGTGGCAAATACTCCCATGCGTTCGTTGCCGCCAAGGCGCGGCGGTCTGACCGTGGGACTCCAGTCTTGGCGGAAGTCGGATCGT
>JAZUHM010000439.1:0-4227 GCA_045641725.1 Bacteroidaceae bacterium
CCTAAAAACGAGGAAGACGCACAGCGCCAGCGCAATGGCGAGCTCATCGAGCCTAAGAAGCAGATTGTCTATTACATCGACCCCGCTACCCCAAAGCAGTGGCGCCCATACCTCATCCAAGGCGTAAAAGACTGGAATGCCGCATTTGAAAAGGCCGGCTGGAAGAATGCCATCACCGCCCTCGAGTGCCCAGAAGATTCTACCATCTCGATGGAAGACGCCCGCTATTCATTCATCATGTATCTCGCTTCGGACATCGCCAACGCCTATGGCCCGCAAAACCACGACCCACGCTCAGGCGAAATCCTTGAAAGCCACGTGGGCTGGTATCACAATGTGATGACCCTCGTACACGACTGGTATCAGGTGCAGTGCGCCGCTGTTGACCCAGAGGCACGCAAGGCTAAGTTCAGCGAGGAACTGATGGGCGAGCTCATCCGCTTTGTATCTTCCCACGAGATTGGCCACACCCTCGGTCTGCGCCACAACTTCGGTTCGTCAAGCACAGTGCCTGTTGACAGCCTCCGCTCAAACACCTTCCTCACCCAGTGGGGCCACACTCCTTCTATCATGGACTATGCGCGCTTCAACTATGTAGCCCAGCCCGAAGACGGCGTTGAGGTAAAGAACCTCTTCCCACGCATCAACGACTACGACAAGTGGGCCATCGAATGGGCCTACAAGCCTAACTACGACGCCAGCAATGCCGAGACCGACCGCTATCTGCTCAACATCGAGACCACCAAGCGCCTCAATGCTGACCGCCGCCTCTGGTGGGGCGATGGCGAAGGATATAGAAACGACCCTCGCTGCCAGACCGAAGACCTCGGCGACAACAACATGAAGGCCAACGCCCTCGGCATCGAAAACCTCAAGCGCATCATCCCTAACCTCCGCGAGTGGAACTACTGGGGCAACGACACCTACGACCAGAACATCAGCACTATGTACAACCAGGTGGTAAATCAGTATCTGCGCTATTGCACCCATGTAACCCGCAACCTCGTAGGCACCTGCCACAACGCACTCTCGCCCGACCAGCCTGGCAAGATCTACGAATATCCTTCCAAGGAAAAGGCAGAGCAGGTTATCCCATTCCTCGCCGAGCAGGTGTTTGAAGAGCCAAGCTGGCTTGTTGACGTGCCTTATGCCAACCGCGTATTTGCTGACCGCGAGGCCACACTCGAGTCTATTGCTTCTAAGATTGTTGGCCAGCTCGCTCAGGGCGGCCTCATCTCACAGGTCACTCCTACCTACGGCTCTGTGCAGTACCTCAAGGATCTCACCAAGGCTATCTTCAAGGACTTCAACACCAGCGCTCAGCTCACACGCTACCAGCGCTATATCCAGAGCACATACGTCAGCGGCCTCTGCAAGACCTACACCGCCAGCCGCGACGGTGTGGCCAACGACGCTCTGGCTGCTGTGTTTGCCACCCTCAAAGACCTCGACAAGAGATTCCGCAACGTGAGCAATGCTGACCCTCTCACCAAGGCTCACTACGACCAGCTCTCCGACCAGATTCAGCGCGCCCTCATCATCAAGTAACGCCGCGCCACCTTTAGCTGACAATACAAACTACAGATAATGAAACACACATTATTAATCATAGCATCTGCCTTGCTGCTCACGCCTTGTCTCAAAGGCGTGGCGCAGACAGAGTTGTTCAGGGGAGACCGCACACTCCTTATCGACAGCAGCCTGGGCCAGTTGTCCGTCAACCGCGACGCGGCCCTGACCAACAGCGGCGATTCGGCCACAGCCAACGCCTCGTCGATAGTGTACTCGCCCTACCGCCCCAAGGCACAGCTCTACAACCACACTGAGGCTGCCATCAAGGTGTCGCTGAAGAACGACACCGTCAATGCCGGCAAGCCATATCAGAAGGTCATGCAGAAATGGTACTTCGAGATTCCCGGTTCAATGATGGGCCGCCTGTTTGAGGCCGTCACCCGCATTGCAGAAAACCCACCGGTATTCTACTACAACAGCCATCAGGAGGTCGCCGAGGGCATCTACTCCTTTGAGCTCTCGCCAGACAAGAAGAATGTCTTGCTGAAAAGCATCCGAGAGGTCTATAACTACAGCCAAACCGACGACATCAGCAAAGCTGTGGATTTGTCTTCCGTAAATCCCTACGTAATGTGCTTCAAGGTAGATACCTGCTACAACGACACATTCAAAATCGAGGTCAGCAACCTCATCTACGACGATAAGATGATGACTCTGCACAAGGATATCAAGAAGCGCCATCAACTCAGCGGCATCGACCGCGAGCGCTCCTATGTGGCAAGTCTTCACTCCTACCCCGAGAATCTGGAGATTCACACTTTACGCACCTACATGAGCCCTGGCGAGCCTAATAGCGCCACCAGGAACGGAGTGGTCACCGTGGGCCTCAACACCTCGCTCGTGCTTCTGCCCAAAGAGCCCATGCAGATGCGCCTGGCCGACCCTCGCGTTGGATTCGACAACATCGAGATCACACAATTCTCCGACTCCAAGCAGAAGGTTGACGTGCTGCGCCCGATACTGCGCTGGCGACTCGAGCCCAAGAGCGAGGCCGACGCACAATTGCAGCAGGCCGGCACCGCCATCGAGCCTAAGAAACCTATCGTCTATTACCTCGACCCGGCATTCCCCGAGAAATGGCGCCCTTATATCAAGGAGGGCGTAGCCGAATGGCAGAAGGCATTTGAACAGGCCGGATGGAAAAACGCCATCTACGCCCTCGACTGGCCCGCCAATGACTCGCTCATCTCTATGGAAGACGCGCGATTCAATGTAATCCGATTCATACCCGAAGACACCCACCTCATCTATGGCTCCAACCGTCCGTTTGACTACCGCTCGGGCGAGATGATCAACAGCTGCATCTTATTCTATCAGGGTGTCTTGCAATATGAGCGCAACAAGTACATCGGCGACTGCGGCGCTGTAGATGCCGACTCACACACAGCCGTGTTCCCCGACCATCTCATGGGCAAAATCATCCGCTCTAAGATTGCCCGGGCAGTGGCTCCCACACTGGGTCTGGCACAGAACCTCCTGGCTTCTGCGCTCACCCCGACCGACAGCCTACGCTCCAAGTCGTTTATCGACAAATACAGCCTCGCACCATCTATCACCGACGAGCTGCCCTACAACTTCGTAGCCCAGCCCGAGGACGGCCTCACTGCCGACCAGCTCATCCCACGCGTGAGCGACGGCGACGAGTGGACCATCGCATGGGGCTATGGCCCGACCGCCTACACCGACGCAGAATCGGAGAGCCTCTATCTGACCGACCTCACCACCGACCATATCAAGGCCAATCCGCGACATCTCTACACCCCGATTCCGCGCAATGACCCGCAGGTCAAGATAGACGACCTCGGCGACGACCAGGCACTGGCCATCCGCTATGGACTCAACAATCTCAAGCGCATCACGCCGCACCTCGTGGAATGGGGACTCACCGAGAAAGACATGTACTACCATAACCTCAACGCACAGAATTACTGGGCGAGAATCAACGGCAAGTTCCTCGAATACTATGTAATCTTGGCCAACAACATCACAGGCAAAGCCCAGCGAATGAAACCTGCCAGCGAGGACGGCCCTGTGCATTTCTCGCTCGACAAAGAGCATGTTGAGAAATGTATTGAGGTCTTCATGGAGATGTGTGGCACACAGCAGACCTGGATGTATGCTGACACCATTCAGCATTTCACTTCCACCACTCAGGACCGCACCGCCATGGCCTACGCACAGTATATGTCTGGAGCCGTTGCAATACCCATTCTGGCCAATCTCAACAAGCACATCGACCCGCTGGAGTATGCACAGCGCATCAGCAATGCATGCCTTACGCAGGCCAAGCCTGGCATAAAGCCCGACTCCTACAACCGTGCGCTGCAGGCCCTGCTAGTGTCGCAGATGATCAGCAACTGCCAAAACAAATCGGCCGAGAGTCTCTATCCCAATGCAGCTGAGTTCCGCTCAATCTCGCGCCACATAATCGACAGCACATACAAGAAGCTCAAGGCAGCCCAGGCAGCCGCCACTGACGCCGAGACACGCGACCACTACACCATGCTCATCCAGCAGATAGACCAATACTACAGCATCTGATCCGCCCACCGGCGCACACCATGCATCAGGTCCGAAAACCACCCGCGGCTTTCGGACCTGATTTTTGTTGCTGCACATGTGGCGCCTACTTTTTAGCAGTCAGCCAGCAACTCA
>JAZUHM010000440.1:0-2695 GCA_045641725.1 Bacteroidaceae bacterium
TGCAACTGGCTGTTCATCAGAGCCGTGCTACCGTAGGGCGAGACAAAGCCGCGCGCCACAGAACGCTGCTGTACGACGACCGTCAAGGAGCGCAACGGCACCCATCGGAAGGCCCAGATTGAGGCGTAGGCGGCCCGTTTATCCAATGCAAACTCACCTTGCAGCGAGTATGGGCCTCGGCGCAACACGTAGTCGAGACTTACGGCTGAAGCATTGCGTCCTCTCATATAATATGCGTTATACGTGCGCGGAGCTGGATTATAGGTTTTGTCATAGTGAAGACTGGCGGCATTGAGCCCGACGTTGAACCACACTGTCCTGTAGCCCACACGTCCGCCGGCAAGAATCTGCGTTGCTACGTTCCGTTTGCTGATTTCTTGAAAGGTGCGGTGCAAGCCGTCTGTCTTCCAAGCTGTTATGGTGTCAGACACTGTCGGGTCAAAACCGTTGGCATCGTTGGCATTCATCACAGTGCCGTCGACTCTGCGCCACGACCCGAAAGCCGTCACAGCCCAATTTCCCTCACGGCCAAAGCGTATCGTGGCTGCTCCGCCTCGCAAAAATCGCGTCTCGTCGGTACCGGTGTTGGGCGTGATGCGTGTGGTCTCTGTCCTGAGGCCCGCAAGGAGCGCCACTTGCTGGTTCCACTGGCTGCTCCCGACAATCAGTCCCTGCCCGAGCGACAGGCGATAGTCGCCCAACGCTATAACCCAGCGATTGAAGCTCTTTTGACCTTGGAGCAGAGGGTCGCTTTTATAATAGAAGTAGGCGCTCTGGTAGTCCCAAGGGCGGGAACCGTAGACTCCGAAGCGCTCGCCCACATCCTGCTGCACGGTGGCGCCATACTTGACGCGGCTGTGCCAATTGTAGCGAATGCGCAGGGTGTGGCCGAAGTTGTAGCCCGTGAACATCTTGCGGGGATAGTTGTCGCTGTCGTAGTCGTAAAAGCCTGCACGACGATAGAGCGGGACGTCGGCAGTGGCGATGACGTCATAAGTGCCGCCGTACCACTTGTTCGTATTCTCCCACCGACGATGTTCTTTTGCTGGTCCAAAGCCTCGGAGAGAGTCGGCAGGAGAGGACACAGACAACACGTTAAAACAGACGAGTTGGCTCAGCCATGCTCTATCGCGATAGGTCAACTGCCTAACACTCATAAGCTCGCCAAGTGATCGAAAGCCACCACTGTAACGATTGCGCTTCGCCAAGAGAGAGTCTACTTGTTCGTCGCTGAGAAAATGAAGGTCAAGGAGCGTGCTGCGGTCGGCGGTGTTGATGTCGATGGGGTTGCGGTGTATTTCCTCCAGTTCCTCGAGCCAATCGATGCGCTCGACATCATTGTCGCTCTCCTCCTGCAGCTCGGCCACGTGAGCCTGATACTCTTCGACAAATTGCTCCCAGGTGTAGCCCGTGTCCAGTTGCGCAAATGCCACATTAGGCAGCATAAGTAAATACACTGCCAACAGAATTAGACATTTTTTGTACAAGCTGAACATTTTTCGTTGGCAAATTTACGCATTATTGCTCATTTATAAGTAAATTTGCAGCCAAAATTTGCATTTTTCCCTAAATTATGTCTCTGATTTTTGCCAACACAGATACCATCTGCGCTCCCGCCACTGCTGCGGGTGGCGCCATCAGTGTGGTGCGCATCAGTGGTCCCGAAGCCATTGCTGCCGCCAACGCCGTCTTTTCGCGTGACTTGCTGCAAGCGCCCGGCTACTCGCTGCTCTATGGCCACATCTCTGCTGCCACGCAGGAAGAAGGTGGCGCAGAAGAACGCCTGGACGACGTGATGGTGAGTGTTTTCAGAGCCCCGCGCAGCTACACTGGCGAGGATTCCGTCGAAATTGCTTGCCATGGGTCGGCGTACATCGTGCAGCAGATTCTGCAGATGCTTCAAGCCCGCGGATGCAGGATGGCGCAACCGGGAGAATTCACGCAGCGCGCTTTTCTCAACGGACGCATGGACCTCACGCAGGCAGAGGCTGTCGCTGATCTCATAGCTTCGACCAACGCTGCCACGCACCGCCTCGCCATGAGCCAAATGCGCGGTGGAATTACTCGTGTGTTGGTTCAACTGCGCCAGGAACTTCTTACACTTACTTCCCTTCTGGAACTCGAGCTCGACTTCTCAGATCATGAGGACCTTGAGTTTGCTGATCGTAGTCAACTGACAGAAATCACGGACAAGCTGCTGGCTCACGTCAGTCGCCTCGCAGATAGTTTCAAAGCGGGACAAGCCATAAAGGACGGCATTCCCGTTGCCATTATCGGCGCTCCAAATGTAGGAAAATCCACCCTACTCAATCAGTTGCTTCAGGACGACCGCGCCATCGTGAGCGACATTCAGGGCACGACCCGCGACGTCATAGAGGACACCATCTTGCTTGGAGGACACACTTTCAGATTTATAGATACTGCGGGCATACGCCACACGGACGACACGATAGAGCGCCTCGGCATTGAGCGAAGTCTGCAGGCCGCTGAGCGTGCTCAGATTATCCTTCTGCTCACCGAACCGGGCGTTGAACTTCCTATAATAAATACGCGAGAAGATCAGATTGTCATTGCGATAACCAACAAGATCGACAAGTCCGGCCAGACTATCGCCAATGGCATTACCGCTATCACCGATGGTCTCGCAACGGGCGCCGACTCATCAGCTGCGCTCCACATCTCCGCTAAAACGGGG
>JAZUHM010000441.1:0-22265 GCA_045641725.1 Bacteroidaceae bacterium
GAACCAAATCCTTGTCTTCCTAAGACCGCTTGGCCTCCGACTTTGATGAGGGCGCCCATCAAGCGGGTTGACACGCCCCATGATGTTGCCCATGCGTATTCTGGCTTGTTTTCCTTGTTGAGGAACTGTACGTCAAATGCCTTGCCGAAATTCTGGCCCAAGAAGTGGCTGGTACCGCTCTGCAAAGCCTTGCCGTCTTGCATCATTGCCTCAATGGTGTAAGTGTCGAGGGCACCGGCAAAGCGCTCTGTCTCACTCTTTACGCCTACAACCACTGGCACAGCCATATATTTTTCTGCAAATTCTGCGTAGATTCTGATCATTTGCTTTGTGCGCTCCTCGGCTTCTTCGCGGGTAGCGTGGGCTGTGTGGCCTTCCTGCCAAAGAAACTCGGATGTGCGGAGGAAAAGGCGGGTGCGCATTTCCCAGCGCATCACGTTGCACCATTGGTTGCACAAGATTGGCAGGTCGCGATATGATTTAATCCAGTTCTTATATGTGTTCCAGATAATTGTTTCGGATGTTGGGCGTACGATAAGCTCTTCTTCAAGCTTTGCCTCGGGGTCAACCACAACGCCGTCATGTGTCTCGTTTGTCTTGAGGCGATAGTGGGTTACCACAGCGCACTCTTTTGCAAAACCTTCTACATGTTCTGCCTCTTTTGACAGGAAACTCTTTGGGATAAGTAGAGGGAAATATGCATTTTGCACACCTGTGTCCTTGAACATTCTGTCAAGCACAGACTGCATCTTTTCCCAAATTGCATAACCGTATGGTTTGATTACCATACAGCCGCGAACATCGGCTTGTTCGGCGAGGTCTGCCTTTACAACAAGCTCATTATACCACTTTGAATAATTCTCACTTCTCTTTGTAAGATCTTTAAGTTCTATTGCCATTGTATTACTTTGTAATAAATTTGAGTGCAAATTTAATAAAAATCCTCTAATTTTCAAGCATTGAGCAATTATTTGTCTATCTTTGCATCGAAAATATGGCCATATCGGTTTTGAAACTCAATTTTTAAGACAAAATTATAGATGTTTAAGTGGATTTTTAGAATAATAGCGGGACTGTTGATATTTTTTGTCTTGTCATCAGTTTTGGCTGTGATAGTATTAAAATATTGTCCGGTTTATGTCAGTCCGTTGATGGTGATACGCTGTTTTGAGCAGACCTCCGACGGCCGCACTATGGTGTGTCACCACACATGGGTGGATGCCGATAAGATTTCTCCGCATTTATCTACGGCTGTCATGGTTTCGGAAGACCAGAGGTTCCTCGAACATAACGGATTTGACACCACGGCAATCAAGCAGGCGGCCAAAGAGATGCTTGAGGGCAAGCGCCGCCGTGGTGGAAGCACCATATCTCAGCAGACTGCCAAGAATGTTTTTCTCTGGCCCGAATCGTCATGGCTGCGCAAGGGTTTTGAGGTATATTTCACATTCTTGATTGAAAATATTTGGACTAAGGAGCGGATAATGGAGGTTTATCTCAACACAATCGAGATGGGCGATGGCATTTATGGTGCTCAGGCGGTGGCTGAGCAGCATTTCAATACGTCTGCCGACAAGCTTACTAAAAATCAGTGCGCTTTGATTGCCGCCACACTGCCTAATCCGCTGAAATTTAGCAGCAAGGAGCCTTCGCACTACATGCGCAAACGACAGCGCCAAATCTATAGACAAATGCCTTACATTGAGTCACAGAAAAAGAAGTTTGGCTGGAATTCTAATAACGATAATACAGATTGAATATCCTAATTTAATATGAAAGAAACCAGATATTTTTATGCCCCAGACGCTCTTGCCGTCAAGTGTTTGCCTGACGACGAGGCGGGCCACGCATTGCGAGTGCTTCGTCTAGGGGTGGGCGATGAAATCAATGTGATTGACGGAGCCGGCAACCTGCTGGAATGCACTATCTCCGATACCAAGGGCAAGCATTGCCTTTTTGAGGTCAACAATCAGCAGACTATGGCGCCCGAATGGCAGTCTAAAATCAATATCGCTGTGGCGCCCACAAAGAACATGGACCGCATGGAGTGGTTTGTGGAAAAAGCTACGGAAATTGGCGTAGATAGAATCTCTCTGCTCAATTGCCAATTCTCTGAGCGTAAGGTTGTTAAGACCGAGAGGCTTGATAAAATTGTGGTGTCAGCCATGAAGCAAAGTCATAAGTTCTATAAACCTGTGGTGGACGAGATGGTCAGTTTCAAAAGCTTTGTTGAACAGCCGTTTGATGGCTTGCGATTTATTGCTCACTGCTATGAAGATGCAGAATTGCTGTTGCCCGATGGCTCAAAGCCGTTTCTGCTGAATGAGGTAGCGGGAAAGGCCCAGAACATGCAGGTGCTGGTTGGTCCCGAGGGCGATTTCAGTGCCGCGGAGGTCAAGATGGCCCTGCAACACGGCTTTGTGCCAATATCGCTCGGCACCTCGCGACTGCGCACCGAGACTGCAGCACTGGTGGCTGTGCATCTGATGAGATTATCACAACAATAATTCTATAATAATAATTAATGTATATGAAAACTGTATTTATAACTGGCGCATCTTCGGGCATCGGCATGGGATGCGCACGCAAATTTGCCCAGAATGGCCATCGTTTGATTTTGAACGCCCGTAGTATAGACAAGCTCGAGGCCCTTAAGGCTGAACTTGAGTCTGCCTATGGCACCGAGGTGTGCCTGTGTCCTTTTGATGTGCGCGACCGCGAGGCAATGAAGGCTGCAATTGCCGCTATACCTGCTGATTTTCAAGCAATTGATGTGCTTGTAAATAATGCCGGTTTGGTAATTGGTCTCGACAAGGAACAAGACGGTTCGCTCGACGAGTGGGACATCGTGATTGACACAAACATCAAGGGCCTTTTGGCCATGACCCGCATGATTGTGCCTGGCATGGTGGAACGTGGTCGCGGTCAGGTGGTAAACCTTGGCAGTATCGCAGGCGACTATGCCTATGCAGGCGGTTCGGTTTATTGCGCTACAAAAGCGGCGGTCAAGGCTTTGAGCGATGGACTGCGCATTGATTTGGTTGACACTCCGATTCGTGTGACAAATATCAAGCCAGGCTTGGTGGAGACCAATTTCTCTGTCATTCGCTTCCGTGGCGACAAGGGCAAGGCCGACAATGTATATAAGGGAATCCACGCACTCGACGGCGACGACATTGCCGATGTAATCTACTGGACCACCGCAGTGCCCGAGCACATGCAGATAGCCGAAGTGCTGGTGATGCCAACCAATCAGGCCACAGGTACCGTTGTGCACAAAGAGCTTTAGTTTTTCGAGCCATCTTTGCATGAGATAGATTAAATTATTACCATAAGTCTATTAGAATCTCCTTCGCCGTACTGCAGATTGATGCATAAGGCTAAGGAGATTTTTTGTGTTTATTTCGCTCAAAAAATTTCATATTGCGTTCTAAAAATAATAGACTTCGATTTAATTTCCGTTCACAGCGCTGTGAACAATCGTTCATAGCGCTGTGAACAATTGTTCACACCGCTGTGAACAAACGTTCACAGCGCTGTGAACGAAAATAAGCACGCATTTATATTTTTTTGCTGCGCATTAAGTTGTTGTTTGGCCGCGATAAATTGTTGAAAGATAGGGTGTTGGGCGCGGGAAATGTGAAAACGCAAAAATGCCGCAAGATTCAAGAAATCTTACGGCGCATGATTTATTCTGCCATGTCTAAAATGTTTGGCACGGCAAAAGTTGGTCGAAATGTGATTTTGATATTGGGGTTGCCTGGCTGTGTGAGATTTCAGATTCCCAGGATATTGCGAACAATGAACCAGGCAATGTAGATTGCCACAAAGCCCAGCAACATGGGGCGGCTGTTGAGAAATTTGTGGAATCGGATGCCTATATTTCGGCGCGCGAGTTGCCCAAATACTATTATTAATAATAAATAAGGTATAGCGTAGATAAGAAACAGGTTGTAGTTGATTGCCTGCAGAGGGTGGCCGTGGAGCATGGCGTGTATGGCCCGTTGGGCTCCGCAGCTTGGGCAGTCGAGTCCTGTGATGAGTTTTATTATGCATTTGGGCATGTATGCACAATTTTCGGGGTTGACGAAATATAGCACAATGAGTATGCCCAGCATTGCAACGCCCACGCCTATGCCCAACCAAAAGCGTTTGGAACAATGCTTTTGGCCGACCTCCCTTGAAAGGGAATCTGCTGATTCTCTTTTGGGGGAGGTCGGGTTGGAGCTGTTGATATTATTTTGCATTTCGGGCTTCTACCAGTTGCTTGACTTTCTGGTTGAATTTGGTTGCGTCGATGAGTTCCTCGATAGTGGGCAGCATGCGCCAGCGCCAGTAGTGGCGTGGAATCTCGGGGTGGTTGATCTGTTCCTGCTCGAGATTGTCGCTGCGCAGATCGCCGTCGATGCCCATCCAGTCTTGCAGCGAGATGATGCTGAGCAGCGATGATGATTTCATGTGGTGGCGGATGATGTCTTCGCAGTCTTTGGGCGAGAGCAAGGCGGGGGCTGGTGTGTTGTGGCCGAGTATGTTGGTCCAGTATTCGGCGGCAGCATCAGGATTTTGTTTCCACCAGAGTCTGAGCGGCGCCATGTCGTGAGTAGAAATGGTATCTACAGAGTACAGCGGGTTCTCCTGTAGGTTGCTGAACCTGCCGGTCGGCTTCTTTGGCATGGTCTCTATCTCAAGCGTCAGGATGTTGAGGTCTTTCAACACCGGTGGCACGCAGCCAGGTATCATGCCGAGGTCTTCAGCACAGGTAAGCATGGAAGTTGCGCAGGTGAGCTTAGGCAGACGTCGGTAAGCCTCGTCGGCCCAATAGCTGTTGTGCCGCTCATAGAAGAAGTATTCAAAGATGCGGTCGTAGGCAATGGCATTAGTCTGCGAGAGGTGTTTGTGGGCGCGCGATTCCTTGCCGAGGATGTTGAGGTGGTAGAGGTCTGGGTTGGTGGCATCCTTGATAAAGAGCACGTTTGTGTAGGCCGAGAGGAACAGCTCGCGCTGGTTGCCGGCAAATCCCATCTCGCGAAGCACGCTGTCGATGGCACGCTGCGAATTGACGTATTTGTCGGAGATAGTCCATTTGCCATCTTCGCCGTAGGTAAAGAAAAATTCTTTGGCCACTGGCAGCAAATCGGTGAAGTGGCGCTGCATCTCGCCCTCAGTAAATCGGGGGATGGTGAAATAGTCAGGGTCGTCGGTGAAGCCCATGATTTTGAGCTCCTGCTTGGTGAGCGGCAGGGCAGGGTTGAAGTGGCCCAGCGTGCCGTAGTAGTGCTGGATAGGAATTTCCCAGATGCGGAAGAAGCCGAGCACGTGGTCAATGCGGTAGGCATCGAAATATTTGGCCATGTGCTGCAGGCGGTCCTTCCACCACTGGCCGTTGTCTCGGAGTATGTTTTCCCAATTGTATGTAGGGAATCCCCAGTTCTGGCCGTGGGCAGAGAAGAAATCTGGCGGTGCGCCGGCCTGTGAGTCGAAGTTTAGATATTCAGGCTGCATCCATGCTGTAGCGCTGTCGCGGCTTACTCCGATAGGGATGTCGCCCTTGAGTATGATGCCCTTGCTTTTGGCGTGTTCGTGGATTTGGGAGAGCTGCTTGTCGAGCAAGTATTGCATCACGCCGTAGAACTCAATCTCGTCGAGGATATTATTGGCAATAGCCCAGCGCTGCAGTTCTACCTGGTTGTACTCCCTGAACTTAGGCCATTTGCGGAAATTGGCAGTGTTGTTGGCCTTGAGCAAGTAGCGGAAAAAGCTGTAGGGAATGAGCCAATCGGCGTTGTCATGCTTAAAGATTTTGTATTTTGCGGAGCGCAGAATGTCCTGCTTGTTTTCCTCATAGTAGTCATGGAGATAGCTCTCTTTGAGGTCGAAGACTTCGTCGTAATCAAGCTGCGCCAGTGCATTTACATTCTGTCTGCGCTGCTCATAGAGCTTGAATTTTGTCTTACTCTTGATGGCAGGCAGTGCGTTGAGGTCTATATAAATAGGGTGGAGGGCAAAGGTTGAGATAGGATTGTAGGGATATGAGTCGTGCCAGTTGCCCTCGCGGGTGGTGTCGTTGACAGGCAGCAGCTGAATGGCTTTGAGTCCCACGGATGCTGCCCAGTCTATCAGCTTGTCGAGGTCGCCAAAGTCGCCAATGCCCCAACCATTTTTAGAACGCAGGGAAAATACGGGTATTACCACGCCGGCAACTTTCAGGTTGTTCTGCGGCAGGATAGGTGTGGTAGTGTCAACAATATTTTTGACTCCCGCCATAATATCAGAAGTCTTGAGGGTGCGGTCTTCGCCGTGCTCCCAAATAGTCTCTCCTGTTTTTTCGTTTACAAGGATGTACTTGTAGCTTAGGCCGTTGGCAAGGATTTCTTCGGCAGAGAGAGGAAAAGCCCATGAGCCGTTGTTGATATTGTGTCCGCGCACGGCTTTCTTGGTGTCCCAGTTGCCTGTGCCAGGAGTGTTGCCGCACAGATAGACCCAACAGTCTGTCATCGGCAGGAAATCGGTAAAGGCAACAAGCAGATCGGAATTGTTGACGCCTTCAACGCTTTTCTTGTCGCATGAGAAAGGGTTGATTGTTTCTGAGAATGCTGACGAATACAAGTAGTTTTTGCCTTGGTCGCTATGCCAAAGCGCTTTTACATGAATGTAGGGCGTGTTTTTTAAGAATATGGTGTGGGAGTATTGCCCATGGCCCTTTTCTTCGTCGATGAAATTGTGTTTGGTGCGTACAGTGAATCCGTAGTCAAGATGCTCAATCTTTTTGGTTGGCAGCTCTATTGTCTGCGACCAGTGTTGCCCGTCTTCACTCTTCATTTTGATAGGCTCGTTGAGTCCGGCCCTTAGTTTTTTGTTGGCGCTGAGGTTGATAAAGACTGATTGGTCTTTGCTGTGGGTAATATATTCAACCTCAATGTCAATGGTTGTGATGTCTGACATATTTTATAGTGTTTTATTGTTTTTTCGTGTTGATGGATTTTTGATTGGCATTAGTAGAGAATGTCGTTGATAGTGAATCCGTTTGTGAAACGTGAGCGGTCAACATTGCCCTTGATACCCTCAAGCCTGCCGTGGCTGGTATATTGCCACATTATATATTGGTTGCCGTCAATTACTTGCGGCTGATAGTCATTGTAGAAAGCTATCATTAGCGGATAGCGGTCAAATCCGCGATAGGCAAG
Organism: Bacteroidaceae bacterium; assembly: GCA_045641725.1. Lineage (GTDB taxonomy): Bacteria > Bacteroidota > Bacteroidia > Bacteroidales > Bacteroidaceae > UBA6382. The sequence continues at coordinate 7,185 of JAZUHM010000441.1, forward strand.
GTATTTGTTGTAGAAGTTGACGTATGTGTAAAGAATTGGCGGTCTGCCATAATGTTCTTCCACCATTTTCATAAATACTTTTAGCTTTGTTACAAATGTTTCGATGCCTGCGCCGTTGGCAGCTTCTACGTCTATGATTGGCACAATGTCGATATCTGTGGCTTTTACAACCGAGATCATGTGCTTGAATTGCTGTTCCATGCTCACATTTGAGCGGAAGAAATGGTAGCAGCCCATTGTCAGGCCATATTTGCGCCCCTCGGTAATATTATATCGGTAGTATTCGTCAACAAAGTTGTTGCTCTCTGTGGCTTTGACAAAGGCATAGCTGATTTTGTTTGATGCAGCAACTGTGGCCCAGTCGATTAAGCCCTGATAGTGCGAGACGTCTATTCCCTCATTGCCGGTGAGGATTTTGCGTGTGAAGTTATTGCTTGTCCATGGCGTCTCGTAAAGCTTTTTGTCGCGATAGACCATCGGGTATTCGTCGGGTTCCATCGCAACGATTGCTGGCTCGGGAGTCTTTTTCTTTTTCTTATTGTCTCGGTCGTTGGCAAATGCCAATGAGGGCAAAAGTGTTAGGAAGCAGATGATTAGTATTTGTGTTGATATAATGTGTCTTGTCATGTTGATATTGTGTCGTTCTACGGCAGTTGAGCGAGGTTTTTTAGGCTTTGCGCTCTTTGATAATGCCGTGGCGATATGCGTATAGTAGTTCTTTAAGTTCGTCAATCTGTTTTTGCATTTCCAGACCTTTGTCGGTGTCTTTTACCATGATGCGTTGGCCCATGAGTTCCACAATTTGGATAGAGGATTTGATGTCGGTCTCATTTTTGATGGCTTCAGACACCGACTCAAACGGCTCGTGCTGAATGAGCTGGAATCCGCGGGAATGGTAAACCAAAGTGTAGCCGGCAATGCCTGTGGTGTTGTGGTATGCCTTGGCAAAACCACCGTCGATAACCATCAGGCGGCCGTCTGCCTTGATAGGATTCTCGCCGTCGGCGGCATGCACTGGCACGTGGCCGTTGATTATGTGTCTGTTCTCGCCCTTTACGCCAAAGGCATCAAGTATGCGGTCGCAGACAGCAGCGTCGTTGCGCAATTTATAGTAATAGCCTTTCTCTTCGTGCTGCAAATCCTTGTCGCTCAGGAAATATCGCTCAAAGGTTGTCATTCTGGATTTGTCGAAGAGCGGGCTGTCGGGGCCGCACCATAGATACCAGAAATAGTCGCGGGCGTCTTTGCGTTGTTCTTTGGGCACATCGGTGTTGAATGCAGAGCGCATCTGTAGGGCAATATGGCGCATCAGTTGGCGTCCGCTGTAAGTGCCAGTGCTAAGAGTGACTTCTTTGAGAGTGCCATCGGCATTTAGAGGCACTGAGGCGTGGAATAGCAGATTGCTGTTGTAAATGCCGTACATTGAGCCGTGGGTGAAAAGCAGATGGATGTGCTTTTGAAGCTTGTCGGAGACTCTGAATGAGTGGTGCAGTTTTTTTACAAGCTCTTCTTCGTCGGCGGTGAGGGTGTAAGGGTTATCTGGGACGAGAGTTGGCAGGGTGCTGTCCTTGAGCGGATATTCTGTGTTGTTGAAAACAAATGTACCTTTGGCTTTGTTGACATGCTCGAGCGTTCCGCGGCGGTCGAAGTTCCATTCGGGGTGTGCTTCGGCCATTTGTGCTTCCAGCTTAAACTGAATTATTGTGATGGCTTTATGCATGCGAGCTAGTAGCATCAGGGTTTTCTCGCTTATTGCTTTGGCGTTGGGAGCAATGATTGGCATGAAATTTTCGCAAGGGTCGTCTTTATAGACTTCCATTGCAAATGCCGTGAGAGCCATTAGGTTGATGCCGTAGCCGTCTTCAAGCGTGGCGATGTTGCCATAGCGGAGTGAGAGTCTCACGACGTTGGCAATGCAGCAGTCGTTGCCTGCGGCGGCACCCATCCACAAGGCGTCGTGGTTGCCCCACTGGATGTCGAAACCGTGATAGTTGAGCAGAAAGTCGAGGATGATATGTGCGCCAGGGCCTCTGTCAAAGATGTCGCCAAGGATATGAAGACGGTCAATGGCGAGCTGCTGTATCACATGGCAGATGGCAATGATGAATTTGTCGCTTTGGCCAGTGTTTACAATAGTCTGCACGATGGCGTTGAAATACCCTTGCTTGTTGGTGGAGGGGTCTTGATGCAGCAGCTCCTCAATAATATATGCAAATTCGGGCGGCAGGGCCTTGCTCACCTTGCTGCGGGTGTATTTGCTGCTTACGACTTCGCACACTCTGACCAACTGATTGATGGTGATTGTGTAATAGTCGTTGAGGTCTTCTTCGGTTGCTTTTATCAGTTCTAGTTTTTGCTCTGGGTAGTATATCAGTGTGCAGAGTTCTTGAATTTCGCGTTCTCGCATTTGTGAGCCAAAGAGTTCTTGCACCTTGCGTTTGATATTGCCGCTGGCATTGCGCAAGATGTGGAGGAAGGCCTCGTATTCGCCGTGTATGTCGGCTACAAAATGCTCGGTTGGCTTGGGCAGGTTGAGGATGGCCTCGAGGTTGATAATCTCGGTGCCGACAGCTGCTTCTGTGGAATATGTCTTTGAGAGAAGCTCAAGGATGCGCATGTCGCGCTCTACAAGTTCTTTCATGTGCTAGATTCTAAAATGTGTTAGAACTGGAAAGGTGGTGGATTCTAAGTCGTAACGGAGTTGAAAACTTCAAAGGTTTTTGACTTTGATGTTTTAGAGTGTGCCAGATTCTTAGCTGAGATATTCGAGATGTTAAAGTTTTCTCTTTTTCACACCCTGCATTGTCATTTTTACGGCCTGTATTTTGCCGTCTTTGGTGAAGATAAGTTTGTCAATGCATGTTTCGCGGTGGTTGCCGTCTTTGGCACCTAAGGGATGGCGATGATAGATAATATAATACTCGTTTTTGCCTTTGCCTTTGATGACGGAATGGTGGCCGGCTCCGGTGCCTATACTGGGATCTGACTCTAGAATTGTTCCCTCTCGCTTAAAAGGGCCGAGAGGATTGTCGCTGATAGCATAAGCAACGTGATAGTCTGGGCCTGTCCAACCGCCTTCGCTCCACATAAAATAATATTTGCCGTCTTTCTTCAGCATAAACGGTCCTTCTACATATCCTTCTGGTGTGATTTCCTTGTATGTGTCGCCGTCTTCAAATTGGCCGAGGCTTATGAGGTCGTTGTTAAGGCGCACCACATTGCAATGTCCCCAACCTCCATAGTACATATAATATTTGCCATCGTCGTCTAGGAATACATATTGGTCAATAGGTTGCGCATTGTTGATGATTTTGTCGATCAGTGGTTTGCCGATGGCGTCGGAATATGGGCCTGCGGGATTATCTGCTACCGCTACGCCAATTCCGCCTGTCTGTTCGTTTTTTTGAATGTTGTTGCCGCCGAAAAACAGGTAGTATTTGCTGTCTTTTTCTACGATAGATGGAGCCCATAATGCATTGGTAAGCCATTTGATGCTGTCGTTGCTCACAATGCGCTCGTGCTTTGTCCAATTTACAAGGTCTTTTGACGAGAACGCGTCGAGGTATACTTGCTGGTGGAATGGCAGCGATGCAGTAGGGTAAATCCAGTACTCGTTGCCAAACACGGCACCTTCAGGGTCGGCATACCAGCCAGGAAAAACGGGGTTGCCTGCAAACTTCTTGTCGTTGCTGGCATAGTTGCTACTGCAAATGGCAGCGAATAGGGTAATTAAGCAGAATATTTTAACAGATGATTTCATTGCTATTAATATTTATATTAACAAGCTGCAAAATTACTAATAACAATCCATAAAACAAAACAAAACCGAAAAAAGATTTTGCAATGTCTATTTTCTGCCAGTGTTTGTGTGCGGAAAATTACTGGATGGCACTATGTCTTTGCACTTGTTGAATATGAAATTTTAATTGGTTTTTGAATAAATTCCGAATTGAATATAAGTTTAAGGGGGTAAGATTGTGTGAATTGAGAAGAAAATGCTAATTTTGCCAAAATATTTAGTCTTCATGAAAATAAAAATGAGCAAAAAACTTACGCGGACGATTGTATTTGTGACCGCGGTGTTAGTGTTAGTGGCGGGCGTTGGCTTGTGGATGCTTTACAAGCCTATGGTTAGTATCGATGAATCCGCCTATGTGTATATAGATAATGACGATAATTACGATTCTGTTGTTGTTAAGATAGCGGACGCTGCAAAATCGGATAATATGTTGGTATTTAATGTATTGGCAGGCATGTCTGGTTATAAGGATAAAGTGCGTACGGGCAGGTATGAAGTGGCACCGAATATGTCTGCCTTGGCATTGTTGCGCCGTGTCAAGAATGGAGAACAATCTCCCGTTTTGTTAACAATTCCCAGTACTTGGACCAAAGAAATGGTGGCGCAAAAAGTGGCTAAGCAGCTGATGGCAGATTCTGCTTCTTTGGCAAGCGCTATGAATAATCCTGAGATTTGCGCAAAGTATGGAATGGATACTATAAGTATAGTTACCATATTAATCCCCAATACCTATGAGGTATATTGGAATATCGCACCGGATAAGTTTGTTGAGAGAATGCACAAAGAATATGAGCTGTTTTGGAATAAAGAGCGAGAGGCAAAGGCTGCAAAGTTGGGCATGTCGCGATTGGAAGTGATGACACTTGCGTCTATTGTGGATGCCGAAACTGCCAACAATGCAGAAAAGCCGATAATTGCGGGTCTTTATCTTAATCGTTTGAAAATTGGAATGCCGCTTCAGGCCGACCCTACGGTTAAGTACGCAATAGGAGATTTTGCATTGCGAAGAATTACCGGGGCCATGCTTCGCACACCGAGCCCTTATAATACATATTTGAATAAAGGCTTGCCGCCGAGTCCGATACGCGTTCCTGCAGTTGCCAGCATTGAAGCTGCACTTAATCATGTGGAGCATAACTATCTGTATATGTGTGCAAAAGAAGATTTCTCTGGTACGCACAATTATGCGACGACCTACGCTGAGCACATGGCTAATGCTCGCCGATATATTAACGCTTTAAATGCGAGAAATATCAAGTAGCGGGATCTCTTTTGTAGGCTCTCAGTATTGCTAAACTTGTCTTAATACATTATAAAATGCGTGTAAAAAATGAATTTGTGCGCATTTATGTGTCATATTTGCATTATTCTTATTATCTTTGTCGCAATATTATGTACTTTGAAAACAATAAATAAACTATAAAAATATGAAACTGTTAAACAAATTTTTTCTGGCTGCGATAGCAATGACTGCAGCAGCCGGTGCGTGGGCCGACCATTTCCCAATGGAGCACTACGACTATGGAGTAGTCAAGGCCCCCAAAGGCACAGAGTGGAATGATCCAAGTGTGCTTGCGTTAAACAAAGAAATGCCGCGTGCCTGGTTTTTCTCGTTCCAAAACAAAGACAATGCCCGCAAGGTATTGCCAGAAAACTCCAGTTATTGGAAATCGCTGAATGGCACTTGGAAGTTTAATTTTGCCAAGACTCCTGAGCAGCGTCCTGTCGATTTTTATAAATACGGCTACGACGATAGCAAGTGGGACAATCTGCAGGTTCCGGGCAACTGGAATGTGCAGGGCATCAACAAGAGCAATGGCTCTCTCAAGTACGGCGCTCCTATTTACGTGAACCAGTGGGTGATTTTTGGTTCTGAGGTTAGGGAAGGCGACTGGAAGAAGGGCGTTATGCGTGATCGACCACAGAATTATACCACCTATGAGTACCGCAATGAGGTCGGCAGCTATCGCCGCTCGTTTGAAGTGCCTGAGGATTGGGATGGTCGCGAAGTTTATATCGCATTCGATGGCGTTGACTCATTCTTTTATCTCTGGATCAACGGCCAATATGTTGGTTTTAGCAAGAATTCCCGCAATGCAGCGCGTTTTGACATTACTAAGTACTTGCGCAAGGGCAAAAACGAGGTCGCAGTTGAGGTTTATCGCTCAAGCGACGGTAGTTTCCTCGAGGCTCAGGATATGTTCCGCCTGCCAGGAATTTTCCGCACCGTGGCTATCTATAGTACTCCAAAGGTGCAGATTCGCGACCTTGTGGCAATTCCTGATTTTGACCAGAATTATGAGAACGGCCAGCTCAAGGTGACAGCATCGGTACGCAATCTCAGTGGTAAAAAAGCTGATGATTATATCCTCCGCTATTCGCTTTATGCAAACAATCTCTATCAGGACGACAATACCCTTGTCAGCACAACAGAAGGCGAGCCTTTCAGTGTGGCAAAGGGTCAGGAGGTTAAGAATTTGACCCCTATCTACGTTGTTAAGCCAAACAAATGGTCGGCAGAAGAGCCTAACCGCTATACTCTCGTGGCAGAACTTGTTGACAAGAAAAATAATATCATCGAGACGGTCTCTACCATCGTTGGTTTCCGCAAGGTTGAAATCCGTGAGACCGCTGCCAAGGATGATGAATACGGCAAAGCAGGCCGCTACTACTTTATTAATAATAAGAATGTAAAGCTCAAGGGTGTAAACCGCCACGAGACAGGTCCTTCAGTCGGTCATGCTCTTACTCGCGAGCAGATGGAGAAAGAAGTGATGCTGATGAAGCGCGCCAACATCAACCATGTGCGTAATTCTCACTATCCTGACGATCCGTATTGGTATTATCTTTGCAACAAGTACGGCATTTATCTTGAGGATGAAGCCAATCTTGAGAGCCATGAGTATTTCTATGGCAAGGAGTCGCTTTCTCATCCTGAGGAGTGGCGTCCTGCACACGTGGCTCGTGTGATGGAAATGGTTCACAGCGACATCAACAATCCTTCTATTGTTATCTGGTCGCTCGGAAATGAGGCAGGTCCTGGCAATAACTTCAAGGCTGCTTACGACACCTTGAAGACATTTGATCTTAGCCGCCCTGTTCAGTATGAGCGCAATAATAATATTGTAGATATGGGCTCTAATCAGTATCCGTCTGTTGGTCAGACACAGGCAATTGCCAATGGTACCAAGGGTTACGTCTATCCATTCCATATTTCTGAGTACGCTCACTCTATGGGTAATGCGGTAGGTAATCTGGTGGATATCTGGAACGCCGTTGAAAGCAGCAACTTTATCTGCGGTGGCGCTATCTGGGACTGGGTTGACCAGGGCATTTGGAACTATACAGCCGACGGCAAGCGCTATATGGGCTACGGTGGCGACTTTGGCGACGTGCCAAACGACGGCCAGTTTGTGATGAATGGTATTATGTTTGGTGATCTTGAGCCTAAGCCACAGTATTATGAGGTGAAGAAGGTTTATCAGAATATCGCAGTAAAGGCTCTTGATATCGAGGCGGGTGAAATTGAGATTTACAACAAGAGTTTCTTCACCGATCTCACACCTTATCTTGCAGAGTGGAGTCTTTGGAAGAATGGTAATCAGGTAAACGTGGGCGAGGTTGACCTTGAAGGTCTCACTCCGCGCACTATCAAAAAGGTGGCTCTGCCTTACGATATCTCAGAGCTTGATCCACAGGGCGAGTATTTCCTTAAGATTCAGTTTATCCTCAAGCACGCCACACCATGGGCCGATGCAGGATATGTGCAGGCCGAAGAGCAGTTCCTTGTTAAGACTGCTCAGAAGCCACAGTTGGCGGCAGACGACGCAAATCTCCAGTCTCTTGACGTGAATGAGGCTAATGGCGCTCTCAATATTAAGGGCCAAAACTTTAATGTCGGTTTCAATCTTGCAGACGGCTCTATCAGTACTCTCCAGTATGACGGTACCAACATCGTTGCTCCGGGTTATGGCCCTCGTCTCAATGCTTATCGTGCATTTGTCAACAATGACAACTGGACTTATAACAATTGGTTTAAGAATGGCCTCCATAATCTCAAGCACAAGGCCCTTGCCTACGACAAGATGGAGAATGCCGACGGTTCCGTAACGCTCGCATTCACCGTACGCAGCCAGGCTCCAAACGGCGCCCGCCAGATTGGTGGCACAGACGTAAATCGCAATGGCCGCTACATCAGCCGTATTGAAGAGGACATCAACCACCCATTTGGTGACGACGATTTCCACTTCATCACCCGCCAGCTCTATACCATTCACCGCGATGGCTCAATCGAACTTCAGGCAAATATTACTTCAAACAACAACACTCTCGTTTTGCCACGCCTCGGCTATCAGCTCCAGGTGCCAGATGAATTGTCTAAGTTTGAGTATTATGGCCGCGGACCTGTGGGTAACTACAATGACCGCCGCACAGGCTCATTCGTAGAGCGCTTTACAAGCACCGTGCAGCAGCAGGTTGAGAACTTCCCTAAGCCTCAGGAAATGGCTAACCACGAGGACGCACGTTGGTGTACTCTTACCAATGCTCAGGGCGATGGTGTTATCTTTATTGCAAACAATAGCATGAGTGTGCAGGCTTTGCCATATTCAGCCGTTGACATGACTACTGCTGCTCACCCATACGAACTTACTACCAATGGCAATACCTACCTTAACCTCGACCTTGGTGTTACAGGTCTTGGCGGTACCAGCTGCGGTCAGGCTCCTCCATTGGAATACGACCGTGTAACTGGCAAGCCAAGCACATTTGGATTTATTATTCGTCCAATCAAGGCAGCTGACAACCGTACAACCATTTCAAATGTCAAGGCTGTCACAATGGCTCCTGTGGCTATCAACAGAACTGCCACTGGCCAGCTGACCATCTCAACCTCTCAGGACGACGCCAAGATCCTCTACACCATCGACGGTGGTGAAGAATTTGTCTATACTGGCGCATTTGACTATAAGCAGGGTGGTACAATCACCGCTTGGCCTGACGGCAATAAGCTTGCTACATCTACTATGACCTTCGACAAGATTACTACCATTCCAATCAAGGTGGTGTTCTGCAGCAGCGAGGAGAACAAGGCAGAAGACACACCAGCGTCTAATCTCGTTGACGGCAAGCCAAACACATTCTGGCATACCATGTACTCTGTGACAATGGCAAACTTCCCTCACACTGTAGATTTCGACTGCTATCTTAGCAAGACCCTCACAGGCTTCAGCTATCTGCCTCGCCAGGACAGCCCTAACGGAAACATCCGCGAGTATGAAATCCAAGTAAGCGAAGACGGCAAGAATTGGAGCGAGGTAATCTGCAAGGGCTCATTTGAGAAGAATAATCTCCTCAAGAAGGTTAAGTTTGACAAGCCTGTCAAGGCACGCTACCTCCGCTTCCGCGCTCTTTCAAGCCACGATGGTCACGACTATGCAACTGGTGCAGAGTTTAATATCATGGCAGAATAATGAAACTCGTGCTTTCTTGGTAGAAGCATAAACGACAAACCAATTCCCCCTCGTTGGTCTCAAGACTGACGAGGGGGAATTTTTTTGTGGATAAGTTGTTTGCGGATTGCGGAGCCTGTAATCGCTATTAGCCTGCATTAAGTCTTATTCGCATTTCTTGCATCAGTCAATTCTTTCTACCTTATTTATATATATAATAGAGTAGGGGATAATACCGCCTGATATTACACACTTTTTCTGCGTGCTAAAACATTCTAATCTCGTGCTTAAAAAAAATAAGTGCGCGCTAATTTTTGTTCACAGCGCTGTGAACGAACGTTCATAGCGCTGTGCACAATCGTTCACACTGCTGTGAACAAACGTTCACAGCGCTGTGAACGGAATTTATCTCGAAGTTAAAATATTTTTGCACGAGGAAAAATTTCGTGAGAACGCAGCGAATTGTGGTGACAGCGGTGCAGTTTTTGGCTTGATGAGTGTTTGCGAAAGTTGGTGTTTTATTTGACAACAAGAGTTGACATTTAATTTGCGTGGGCATGCTTTTAGGTGGAAAATACTCGATTTGTACAGATTCTGCCGCGTATTATGTGTTTAAAAGTTAGTGTGAATAAGCGATTGTTGCTAATTTTGCAGCGGATTTAAAAAGATTATTATGGGATTTATAAACACAAGCAACATTAAGGGAGATGTTTTTGGTGGTATTACCGCCGGTATAGTGGCCCTGCCTTTGGCGTTGGCCTTTGGTATTCAGGCTTTCGGAGGCATTGAAGACCCAGCGGCCAGCAGTATGGGTGCACTTTGTGGTTTGATTGGCGCAACACTGCTTGGCATGTTTGCGGCCATTTTTGGTGGCACTCACAGTCAGATCAGTGGCCCTACAGGTCCAATGACCGTAATCACAGCCAGTTTGATTAGCGGCGCATGGGTGTCGTCAGACCACAGCATGGGCGCTGTTATTATCGCCATGTCGATGGCCGGTATTTTCTGCGGTTTGTTCCAGATTCTGTTTGGCATCATCCGCATCGGCAAATATGTTAGATACATACCATATCCAGTGCTGTCGGGCTTTATGAGCGGTATAGGCGTGATTATCATTCTGCAGCAGATATACCCTTTGCTTGGTATGAAGTCACCGGTGCTGGTGCTTGATATGATTACTGAGTTTGTGCCAATGGCCAGCCATGGTATATCGTGGATTTCGTTTATCCTGGGTGTTGCTGCCATTGCAATCATTTTCCTTTTCCCGCTGATTACCAAGAAGGTGCCGGCTACGCTTGTTGCCCTTATAATAGTTACTGTTATTTCGCTGTTTTGCAATGTTGATGCAAAATACACAATCGGCGATATTCCTTCTGGTCTGCCCCGTCCGTTTTTCTTGAAGGAGGACATTGACCTCTCTGGTTTGGACTGGCTCGCGCTGATCAAGGCCGCTATCGTGCCAGGTCTCACTCTTGCTGGTCTTGGCTCTATCGACACACTCCTTACCTCGGTTGTGGCTGACAATATCACTAAGACCAAGCACAATAGCAACAAGGAACTTATCGGCCAGGGCGTTGGTAATGCTATAGCAGGTATGTTTGCGGGTATTGCGGGCGCAGGTGCTACTATGCGTACCGTAGTTAACGTAAAGTCTGGCGGCCGTACTCAGTTGAGTGGCGTGACTCATTCGCTTCTTCTCCTGGCTATCCTGCTTGGCTTGGGCCCACTTGTAAAGCATGTGCCACTGTCTGTGCTTGCAGGTATTTTGATTACGGTAGGATGGGGTATTATTGACTTTAAGGGCTTCCGCGATCTTACCAAAATACCAAAGTCGGATGCTTTCGTGCTGATTGTGGTGTTTGTGACCACAGTGTTTGTGGATCTTCTGACAGCAGTTGGAATTGGTATGGTGATAGCCTGCGTGCTTTTCATGAAACGTGCCAGCGACCTCGCCGAAAACAGCTACAGTTCCGCTGAGATTACCAATTTTGACAAGGAATCTCCTTGGGCAGACGAGGATGTGCCAGAGGAAATCAAGCACAAGATTTATATTCAGCGATTGAATGGCCCGATTTTCTTTGGTTCAATCCAGCGTTTCCAAGAAGTTATGCACGATGTGCCGCAGGATGTGGAAGTCGTGATTATTCGCATGCGCTATGTGACCTTTATCGACCAGTCAGGTCTCTACGCGATGGAAACAGCTATCAAGGATTTGCAGGCTCGTAATGTCCAGGTGCTGATGACTATTATTCAGCCGCAGCCAAAGCAGATGCTCACCAAGATGCATTGTATCCCCGACCTCGTTTCCCGCCGCCACACCTTCAATACTTTTGAAGCCTGCGTGAAATACCTCAAGAATAAATACGATTATAAAGATTAGGCCGCATGCTTGCGCGTCTATAAATGGCGCGTTTTGAGCTACTCGTATTTATATGAAAAATCAATGTGCATCGGACGCAATCCTGTGCACATTGATTTGTTTTAAAGGCTGTGGTTTTGGCATCTTTGAATGCGGAAACGTGCGCTTTCTTGCATAAAAATTGCTTTTCTATGCGCGTTAGTGTAAAAATAAAGACGAATTCTTTGCTGTTTTGAAAAAAATAAGTACTTTTGCGCGCCGATTATTATCAACGGGCCCTAAATGGTACGGGTCCTGAGAACAAAAACCGCCCCGATTGGCTTGGATGCTTTTGGCCGAGCGTCTTTGTGCATAAGGGCAAATTAGTAGTAACATTTAAAATTTTTAAGAAAGTGAACACTTTAAGTTACAAGACCATCTCTGCAAACAAAGAAACAGTGCAGAAAGAATGGGTTGTAGTAGATGCTACCGACCAGATTGTCGGTCGTCTCGGCTCAAAAGTTGCAAAGCTTTTGCGCGGTAAGTACAAGCCAAATTTCACTCCTAACGTGGATTGTGGCGACAATGTAATCATCATCAATGCCGATAAGGTTAAGATGACTGGTAAGAAATGGACTGAGAAGATCTATTATTCTTATACCGGTTATCCAGGCGGTCAGAGAGAAAACACTCCTGCCAGCATTATGGCTAAACCAAATGGTGCAGATCGCTTGTTGAGAAAAGTAGTTAAGGGTATGCTCCCAAAGAATCGCCTCGGCGCACAGTTGCTCGGCAACTTGTATATTTACGCTGGTAGCGAGCACAAGCAGGAAGCTCAGAAGCCTAAGACAATTGATATTAACCAGTATAAATAATTATCGACATGGAAGTAATTAACGCATTAGGTCGTCGCAAGAGCGCTGTTGCTCGTGTATATGTTACCGAAGGTACCGGTAAAATTACAATCAATAAGAGAGATCTTACAGAATATTTCCCATCTGCAATTCTTCAGTATGTGGTAAAGCAGCCACTCGAGACTCTGGAAGCAGCCGAAAAGTATGATATTAAGCTCAATATCATCGGTGGTGGTTTCACCGGTCAGTCTCAGGCCGCTCGTCTTGCTATTGCTCGCGCACTTATCAAGATTAATGCTGAAGACAAGGCTGCTCTCCGCAAGGCAGGCTTCGTTACACGTGATAGCCGTGAGGTTGAGCGTAAGAAGCCAGGTCAGCCAAAGGCACGCCGCAGATTCCAGTTCAGCAAGCGCTAATACCTTATTATATTATTATATACTATTAGCATTGCTCGACTTCAAGAAAGCAGTTTAGTATCTAAATCGCCCCGATTCTGTTTCCTGTTTTTTAAATAAGGCAGACTACCTGGCGATTGGGTTATCAAATTAACAACAAAAAGAACGTAAACAAAAATTTAAAATTATGTCAAGAACAAATTTTGATCAGTTATTGGAAGCAGGTTGCCACTTTGGCCACATGAAGAGAAAGTGGAATCCTGCAATGGCTCCTTATATCTTTATGGAGCGCAATGGTATTCATATTATCGATCTGCACAAGACCGTAGTTAAGGTTGACGAAGCCGCTGAGGCTGCTAAGCAGATCGCAAAGTCAGGTAAGAAAATCCTGTTTGTTGCTACTAAAAAACAAGCTAAGGAAGTTGTTGCTCAGATGGCAACTTCTGTAAATATGCCATACGTTAACGAGCGCTGGCCGGGTGGTATGCTCACCAACTTCGCTACAATCCGCAAGGCTGTAAAGAAGATGGCTACCATCGACAAGATGACTCAGGATGGCACATATTCTAATCTCTCAAAGCGTGAGCTCCTTCAGATCTCTCGTCAGCGCGCAAAGCTCGAGAAGAACCTCGGCTCTATTGCTGACCTTACTCGTCTTCCTTCTGCATTGTTCGTAGTTGACGTACTCAAGGAGAACATCGCTGTACATGAGGCTAATCGTCTCGGTATCCCTGTATTTGCTATCGTTGATACAAACTCAGATCCTAAGAACGTTGATTTCGTAATTCCTGCAAACGACGATGCTACCAAGAGCGTTGAGACTATTCTCGGTGCTGTATGTGGCGCTATTGCAGAGGGTCTCGAGGAGCGCAAGGTAGAAAAGGCTGATGAGGCTGCTGCTGAGGCTCAGGCTGAAGGTGCTGAGGGCGAAGAGAAGCCACGCCGTCGTCGCACTCGTGCTCGCATTGAGGCTACCGAGGCTGAGGCTCCTGCTGCAGAAGAGACAACTGAGGCTGCAGCTGAATAATCTACATTTATTTAATAATCCCCTAACACAAGAATTATTATGGCAGTAACAATTGCTGATATTCAGAAACTTCGCAAGCTCACAGGCGCTGGTATGAGCGACTGCAAGAAGGCTCTCGAAGAAACAAATAACGATATCGACGCTGCAGTAGAGGCTATCCGCGCTAAGGGTAAGGCTGTAGCTGCTAAGCGTTCAGACCGTGAGGCATCAGAAGGTTGCGTACTTTGCAAGGCTGTTCCTGGCTTCGCTGCAACTATCGCTCTCAAGTGTGAGACCGACTTCGTTGCTAACAACGCAGATTTCGTTAAGCTCACTCAGGATATTCTTGATCTCGCTATTGCTAACAAGTGCAAGACTCTCGAAGAGGTTAAGGCTCTCCCAATGGGTGCTGGCGATGTAGCTCAGGCTGTTGTTGATCGCAGCGGTATCACTGGTGAGAAGATGGAGCTCGATGGCTACAAGGTAATCGAAGGCGACAATATTTCTGTTTACAACCACCAGGGCAAGAACATGCTTTGCACCATGGTACAGCTCTCTACTCCAGTAGGTGAAGAGGTTGGTCATCAGGTAGCTATGCAGGTTGCAGCTATGAATCCTGTTTCTATCTCAGAGAAAGACGTTCCTGCTGACGTTGTTGCCAACGAGCAGAAGGTTGCTATCGAGAAGACTATCGAGGAGCAGGTAGAAAAGGCTGTTCAGGCAGCTCTCAAGAAGGCTGGCTACAACCTTTATATTGCTGAAAACGAGGAGCACCTCGCTGAGGGTATTGCTAAGGGTAATATCACCGAGGCTCAGGCTGATGACATCCGCAAGATTAAGGCAGAGACTGCTGCTCAGAAGCAGGCTAATATGCCACAGCAGATGGTAGAGAAGATTGCTCAGGGTCGTATGAACAAGTTCTACAAGGAATCTTGCCTCCTCAACCAGGAGTACATCATGGATGGTAGCAAGACCGTTGCTTCTTACATTCAGGAAGCTGACAAGAACTGCACTGTTCTCGCATTCACTCGCTTCACTCTCCGCGCTGAATAATTTTTAAAGAAAATTTCTCAAATATAAAGACCTGCATCGCTTGGTGCAGGTCTTTTTTTTGAGTAGTATGTTCCAGGCTTTGATAATAGAAAACATAGTATTATCGCTCAATAAAAAGCGAGGCGCTATTCTTGTTGTGAATAGTGCCTCGCTTGGGGAATTTGTTTCTGAAGATAATTACTTGGC
>JAZUHM010000442.1:0-3068 GCA_045641725.1 Bacteroidaceae bacterium
CTCCGACTTGGCAGGAAAAATGTATGCCTCGGTGACTATAGCCTCTACCAATTTGTCGTATTCTTTTGTGAAGTAGCTCATCTTGTTTGACCAGAGTTTGATTTGACTTGTGAAACTTGCCCAGGCTTGGCGGTGTAGAAAGATACAAACTCACGACGTGAAAAATCAAACTCGCGCTCTGGTGATTGTACGCTGTATTTGAAATCCTCAAATGTAAAATCCTTGAAAGCTTTCATATTTCTGTATTTAGAATTCTATATTTATTCTAGTTTCTGCAAAACTACAAATAAATCCGCAATTATCAGCAAGAAAATCTTTGATTTTATTGAAAGAGTATAATATTTAACATTTTTGACGAAATTATATGGACGAGTACAGCAAAATGCGTAGGAGGTAGGATAACGTTTCATATCAAATCGTTCATTAAGCTCTACTTACTCGTTGTCTTGTTTGTAACTTGCTATAAACAAGTCTTTTGTAAAGACATTTTTTGATGAGGCTTAGTTTTTGCGCATTTTGGCGTGGTGGGTTAGCACAGGAATCGGGGGTGGAGGCGGCTGATTTTGCGTTGATTAGGGTTAAATTTGCCTACATTATTTATATATATAAACGAAAATGCTTACCTTTGCTTACCAAAAGCATTTTTTTAACAATATTCTATATGAAACACTCTAAAATTCTACTCTCGTTTTTTGTGGCTCTCATTTCGCTGGGCGCTATGACAAGTTGCTCCGAAGATAATATCGTTGACCCTAACCTCTCGGTATATGACATCAACCGGGCGGCCTTGCTCAAGATGGACACGGGGCAGCCTATTGCCGTTACGGGCCACAAGAGTCAGGACCCCGACGCGGTGTGCTCTGCCATCGCCATGGCCGCACTGATGCGCGAGCTCGGCATGGATGCCACGCCATATATGCAGGACAAGCCCATCATGGCTGTAAAGTATATCTTAGACTACACGGGCTATCCTGTGCCCGAACAGAAAACGAGCATCGAACCGGGTGCAGCGCTCGTGATGACTGACCACAACGACTACCTCCAGGCGCTGGAGGGCGCTAAGGACGCCAATGTGGTAGGAGTGGTTGATCACCATGGCATAAGCAATAGCTTCACGTCGTCAGCCCCGATCTATTGCAAGTTTATGAATGTGGGATCATGCAACACCATAGTATATACCATATACAAGGAGTGCGGCATCACCCCAACCAAAGATATCGCGCAGCTGATGGTGGCCGGCATCATAGCCGACACCGATTCGCTTGCCAAAGCAACAGCCACCGTGGCCGACAGTCTGGCCCTCAGTCAGCTCTGCAAGATTGCGCAGTTCGACAGCATCGGCGAACTGGCCCAGGGCATTAGCGCAGCCTCCAACTCATATATCGGCATGACCGACGAAGAAATATTCCTCAGCGACATCAAGACCTACGAGATAGCAGGAGTCAAGCTCAGCGTGGCAAGTCTTGATGCCAATGAGACACTCCACATCGACCAGCTCTGTAAGCAGATGCGTGCAATCATGCCGCAGATGAAGGAAAAACTGGGCGTTGAGATGGTGTTTGCCAAGATAGAAGAATCATTTCCACACCCCGACATCCTCGACGAGAACGGCCTTCCCACAAAGACCTACATCACCCATTTTTCATACCTCGGCGAAGGTGCGCAGACAGTGGCAGAAAAAGCCTTTGGTCCTACAAAGCACGACAACTGCATAGTCTTGGACCACAAGCTCTCGCGCAAAGCCGACCTTATCCCCGCCATCACCAAGGTTCTGGAGGAACTGAAGAAATAGTCGGGAATGATTGTATTAAGAAACCCGTGGATGACAAATTAGTCACCCACGGGTTTCTTGTTGGATAGTGTTTTTAGAACACATCTATTTTTATATAGTTTCCTAAATTTTACTGCTGTATCTCCATCTGGAATGTGGAGGCGGGCAGGGCGGCCTCGTTCTGGAGGTTGGCGCGGGTGAATGGCTGCCAGCCGTAGCGGATGGTGGCAGGGGCTGGGCTCTGTTTGTCAATCTTGATGCGCACGGTGTTGCCCTGGGCGATGGCTTTGGTCGCGTGGAAAAGGCCGT
Source organism: Bacteroidaceae bacterium (assembly GCA_045641725.1). Taxonomy (GTDB): domain Bacteria; phylum Bacteroidota; class Bacteroidia; order Bacteroidales; family Bacteroidaceae; genus UBA6382. The sequence continues at coordinate 2,081 of JAZUHM010000442.1, forward strand.
CGGCACCGGCCACCTCAAAGCCAATCAGTTCGCTGCCGCTGGCGGGCTTGAGGCTGGTAGCGTTGGCAAAGATGATCACGATTTCCTTGCCCTGGATCTTGGCAGACAGAGGCGCGGGGCCCTCGCTGAGCAGCTGGCTGTGGCCGTAGGTATGGCGCAGGGCCTGCAGGGCGAGGCGCTGGCCGACGGCCTGCTTGCGGGTGGGGTGTACGTCGAGCGAGTCGCCGAGGTCGCTGCTTACCGCCATCCATACGTTGTCGAGCCTGTTGGCCATAAGGCGCTGGCTATTGCGGAAGCGGGGCCACGATGGGCGATTAAGCGAGCTGAGCTGCACGAAATAGAAAGGCATCTCGGGGCTGCAAAACCACTGGCGCCAGCTGCCGACAAGGAGCGGAAAGAGGCGCTCGTGGAGCTCGGTGTTGTGGGCGTTTGACTCGCCCTGATACCAGATGGTGCCCTTGAGAGCGAGATGGCCCAATGGCTGAATGCCGCTCTCGAAGAGGTAACACGGCTCGTAGGGGTGGCGCTGGAGCGGATTGGTGGCCTGCTTGATATTGTAGGCGCCGCGCTCTCGCACCCACTGCTGGATGTGGTCGTTCTGCTTCCAGTTGTAGAGAATCTGCGGGTACTCGTATTCCAATGTCCAGCGGTCGATCCACGACTCGGTTGCGCTGCCGCCCACTGCGTTGCACACGATGCCGACGTGGAGATCGGGCAGACTGTCGGTGAGAGTCTTGGCAAAATGGTAGGCGATGGCCGAAATGCTGCCGACGTTGGACTGCGGCATGGTCTGCCAGCCGGTGGTAGAGAGATATTCGAGGTTGTTGACTTTGGTCAGAACGTCCTGCGGCCACTCGTAGTTGCTGGTCGGCGCAATGGCCTTATAGTCGAGCACATGGATGCGCTGCTGCAGTTTGGCGTCGTTTTGGTCAGCAGCCCAGGTGGCGCATTGGTAAGTCGGGTCGTAGCCATGTCGTTCTGTGTGCCA
>JAZUHM010000443.1:0-6983 GCA_045641725.1 Bacteroidaceae bacterium
GACCGCTTGGCCTCCGACTTGGTCTTAAGCTCAACAAAAAGGAGATGGACAGCCTGGTTGACGACATTGCCGACGAACTGAAGAACGCTGAGTAATGTTGTCGTTGCCTGTGGCCCTGCGGCCTTGGGCTATGGCAGATTGAGACGTGAGGCAGATGCCTGGTGGTGTTTGCCAGTGTCATTATATGGTTACTAAAGGATTGCAGATGGAAAATACTTCTATTCAAAGGTTTATCGCGAGCGTCAAGCGCTATCTGGGCTTGCAGCGCGACTTTGTGATGCTTACTCTGGCGGAGAAGATTACCGTTATTCTGGCGGTGGTGATTCTTGCGCTGGTGATTTTTGCGCTGCTGCTTACCGCCACCGTATTTATGGTTATAGGCTTGAGCAAATGGCTGGGTGAAGTGTTTGGTTGCGTCGGGCTGGGCTATGCTTGCGGCGGCGTGGTGTATGTGTTGCTGGCCATTGTGGTTTATATGAATCGCATCAGGTGGATTGTCAATCCTGTGGCCCGGTTTATTGCCGACGAGCTGCTGGGCACGGCTTCTGACGATGCCGACGCAGCCGATGACGACGATGCTGACGCAGCCGATGAACTCTAAAATTATTAACACGTTATGAGCCTTTTCCAACAGTCAGATAACTCACGCTATACGCTGAGCGACATTCGCCGCCGCAAGGCCGATGTCAAGCGCAAGCTCCATAGGGCGCGCCTCGACATACAGACTCAAAAGGATGCCTTGCTCAATCCGCGCAACCTCGTGATGGACGCCTTTGCGGGCTTTGATATCCGCAATATAGGGCAGTATATTTCCATGGCGCGCCAAGCATATAATTTTGCCAGCAACCTGGTGACGAAAATCAAGCAGAGATATGCCAAGAATTCTTGCGATTGATTATGGTCAGAAGCGTACGGGCCTTGCTGTGACCGACCCGCTGCAGATTATTGCCAACGGATTGACCACTGTCAACACAGCCCAGCTCTGGGATTACCTGCAGGATTACATTAGCCGCGAACCGGTGGAGAAAATAATCATAGGCATGCCCGTTCAGAACAACGGACAAGCCTCTGATAACCAAAAGAATATCATTCCTTTCATCAACCGTTGGCGCAAGGCCGTTCCCAATGTCCCTATCGAGGAGTGGGACGAGCGTTTTACCTCGGTCATGGCCCATCGCACCATGCTTGAGGCCGGTCTTGGCAAGATGGCTCGCCGCAACAAGGCGCTCGTGGACGAAATAAGCGCCACCATTATCCTGCAATCCTACATGGAGAGCCGCCGCCCCCTTTAGCATAAATTAGAAACCAAATAAATTATACGAACAATGATATTACCTATTTATATTTATGGCCAGCCGGTTTTGCGCAAGGTGGCCGAGGATGTAGAACTCAACAAAGAAGAACTCGAGCCCCTGCTGGCCGACATGTATCAGACCCTCGATGCCTCTGAGGGCATTGGCCTGGCCGCTCCGCAGATTGGCAAGGCCATTCGTGTGGTAGTAATCGACCTGCGTGTGCTGGCAGAGGAAATGCCGGAGTACAAGGATTTCCGTCATGCCTTTATCAATGCGCATATCCTCGAGTATTCTGAAGAGACCGATACCATGGGCGAAGGCTGTCTCAGCCTGCCTGGCATTTCGGAGAACGTGACTCGCCCTACTCGCATTCATGTGCAGTATTACGACGAGAACCTTGAGCCCCACGACGAGTGGGTGGAGGGCTATCTGGCCCGCGTGATGCAGCACGAGTTTGATCATCTTGAGGGCAAGGTCTTTACCGACCGCATCAGCGTATTCCGCCGCGGCTTGCTCAAGAGCAAGTTTGCCGCATTCCTCAAGGGCAAGGCCCATTGCTCATATAAGACCAAGGTTGTCAGAAAGGGCTGATGCTGTGAGGCGCTTACTGGTAATTATTGCGATATTGTGTGCGGCGCCGTGCCTCAGGGCGCAGGTCAACACAGAGGGTGTTCTCACAATAGGGCGCAATGCGCTTTATTACGAGGATTACGCCCTGTCTATCCAGTATTTCAACCAAGCCATCTCCGCCAAGCCTTATCTTTATGCCCCGTATTATTTCAGGGCGATAGCCAAATATTATCTTGGCGACTTTCAGGGCGCCATTGACGACTGCAGTGCGTCTATTGAGCGCGACCCTTATATCGACGAGGTCTATCGCCTGAGGGCTATAAACTATATTCGTACCGACAATTACAAGGCCGCTTCGGCCGATTACAACACCCTTATAAATCAGCGCAAGGTCAAAGATCGCGACGTGTGGTATAATCTGGTGCTCTGCGAGTCGCAGCTCAAGGATTATGTCGAGGCGTCGCGTGTGGCCGATTCGCTGATAGCCAAGTGGCCCAAATATGCGCGCTGCTACATGCTCAAGGCGCAGATTTGCCTGGCAGAGGGCGATACGCTGGTGGCCGATTCGCTGATGAACCAGACTCTGCAGCTCGACGCCGACGACGTGGATGCCTGGGCCGGAAAGGCCATGCTGTGTCTGCAGCGGGCGCTCTATGCCGATGCCGAAAAAGCGTATGACGAGGCAATTGTGCGTAGTCCGCGCCGTTCAGGATTTTATGTAAACAGGGCATTGGCGCGCTATCAGCAGAAGAATTTGCGCGGAGCCATGGATGATTATAATGCTGCCCTCGAACTGGCGCCGACGAGCTATCTCGCCCATTACAACCGCGCCCTGCTTCGAATGCAAGTGGCCGAGAATAATCTGGCCCTCGAGGATTTTGATTTTGTTTTGCAGCATAAGCCCGACGACCGCCTGGCGCTTTACAATCACGCCATACTCTCGCAGCAGACCGGCGACTATAAGCGCGCTATCAGCGACTATACCACTGTGCTGAATGACTATCCCGATTTTGGCGGCGCTTATGTCAACCGTGCGTTTTGCTATAGAAAAATTGGTGACAACCGCCGCGCCGAGGCCGACGACCGCAAGTCTATGCAGCTGAGTCTCAATCAGGCGCTGACCCACAAGACTTACGCTAGTCCCTATGATGCCCAGACCCGCAGCGAGTCGGATGACAATATCGAGGACTATGACAAGATGGTGACCGAGGACGACGACAATATTGCCCCGTTCTATGCGCAGGAATATCGCGGCAAGGTGCAGAATCGCGAGGTTGCAGTAGAATATCAGCCCCTCTACGCCTTTACATTCAACGGCGTGGACAACGGATTGTTTAATTCTGCCGCAATAAGCAAGGCCGCTTTCCTCGACAATGTGAATGCAGCAGCATTGTTCGCGGACAAGGTGTCCCTGTCGCCCAAAGAGGCGCCGATGAGCGCCGAAGATTATCAGGTTTTGTCGAACAAACGCGCAGAACTGGCGGAGAAATTGAGCACACAGTCGTCGGATATGAATCTGCTCTTTGCCCACGCTTTCTACCTCTCGATTGAGCGCGATTATGAGTCGGCAATACAGGATTTGAATCAGTGCCTGGATCACTCGGGCAGCTCCGTGGCGGCTCTGTTCTTGAGAGCCGTGGTGAGAAGCAGGCTGTTGGAAATCCAGATGCTGAAGCCAGACCACGGTACGTCGGCCTCGCCCGAGTCTATTTCCTTGGCGCGCAAGTCGGTGATCGCAGATTTGTCAAGCGCCATCGCTCAGGAAGACGATTGCGCCTACCTTTATTATAATAGGGGCTGTGTCTATTCAGCCTGCGGCGAACATGAAAACGCAATTGCCGATTATACCAAGGCGATAGGCCTCAATCCCTCATTTGCCGAGGCGTATTATAACCGCGGCATCGCCTATATGAAGAATGGCGACAAGGATTCCGCAATCCAAGACCTGAGCAAGGCCGGCGAACTGGGCTTGTTTACAGCCTACAGCCTCATCAAGCATTTTCGTAGCAAGTAGCCGCCGGATTTTTGCATAATTTCAACAGAATTTCCCCATGACCACACAAGCTGACACAAGGCAAACAAAGCAGGCCCTGCGCCAAGAGATGAAAAAGCGCAAGGCTCAATTCTTTGAGGCCAATTCCCTGGAGCAGCAGAGGGCGCTTGCAGAAAAAGTGTTGGCGCAGGTGGAAGTTGCGCCCGAGTTTGTGCAGGCCAAGGTCGTGCTTGCCTATTATTCGCTGCCCGACGAACTTTTTACTCACGCCGCCGTGGCCCGATGGGCCGAGAGCAAGACAATTCTCCTGCCCAAGGTAGTGGGCGACGACCTCACTCTGCATCAGTATTGCGGCGCCGTGAGTATGCAGAAAGGCGCCTTTGGCATAATGGAGCCCGCCACGCCCCAATTCTGCGACTACCAGTCTATCGACCTTGTGATTGTGCCGGGGGTGGCCTTTGACAAAAAATGCAACCGCCTAGGCCGGGGCCGCGGATATTACGACAAGTTGTTTGGCAATCTTCTGCCCGCAAATGTTGCGAAGATTGGGGTTTGCTATCCCTTTCAGATTGTGGCTGACGTCCCTGCCGAGGATTGCGACGTCGCAATGGATAAAGTGCTGAGTCTTTAACCAATGTTGATTCCTCGTTATGCCAAAATATTCTTTGCCTATAAGATTTATTTGCCTGCTGTTGGTGGCCGGGTTGTCGCTGTTGCCGTCTGAGGCGCAGGTGCTTAGGGTGGCTCAATGGAACATCGGGCATTTTTCGTGCGGCAGGGCAGACGAGTCGTTTGTCTCGCGCTCTGAGGCCGCCGCCATTGGGCATAAATACAAGGCTTTAATCGATAGTGTGGGCGCCGATATTCTGTCGCTGAATGAGTTTAGCCCCGCTTTTACAAGACCCGACGAATCGGGTAATACCCTCATGGCTGCGCAAACCGTGCTTGCCGATTATCCCAGCGCGAGTGTGGGCCCCAAGTGGCAGTATAATTGCAATGCCCTCTTTGCCCGTAAATACAAATGGCGCAATCCGCAGACCAAGCTCTTTGATCATGCCGTTGAGAAGCGTTATTATCAATGGGCAAGCATCCGTCTTGGGCGAAAGAGTGTCGTGATCGTGTCGGCGCACCTTGATTGGAACAGCGGCGATTCTGGCAAGGTTTATCGTCAGCGCCAGATCGCGGAAATTGTGGAGCGCTTCGGAAATCTGCCGCGTGTGATAATTTGCGGCGACTGGAATGTGGGCGATGCCTCGGAGTTTGCTCCCTTTGAGGCAGCAGGATTTTCGCTTGCCAACAAGACGGCGGCCGGCTCGCTCCCTACGTGGCCATCGGGCGAGAGCCCCAATCTCCCGATAGACAATATCGTCGTAAAAGGACTGCGTGTCTCGAATGTCAAGGTTTTTAACGACCAGACCCTGAGCGACCATTGCCTGATAGTGGCGGACGTGGAGTGAATTGCGAGCGGCGGCGTGCTGCCAAAACCTGTCATCCGGGGGAGAAAACTGTCCTTTGAGTGACGATTAGGCGCCTTAGATGCTGTCGCGGCAAGTTTCCTATTCATAATTGTTGGCTTTTCCCAAATTATTCATTACCTTTGCCGTATGATATTGAAATCACTGTCTATATTGAATTACAAGAACATTGAGCAGGCTGACCTCGCGCTGTCGCCCAAGCTGAACTGCTTTGTGGGGCGCAATGGCGTGGGCAAGACAAATCTGCTCGATGCTGTGTATTATCTCTCCTTTTGCCGCAGTATCACGAGCCAGAATAATCAGCATGTGCTGCGTCATGGCCAGGACTGGATGGTAGTGCAGGGCCTCTACGAGACTTCCGACCACGAGGAACTGAACATTTACTGCGGACTCAAGGCCGGTCGCCGCAAATCGTTTAAGAAAAACGGCAAGGAATACAAGAAACTGGCGGAGCATATCGGCCAGATTCCGCTCGTGATGGTGTCGCCGCAAGACAGCGAACTGATTTTAGACAGCGGCGATGTGAGGCGCAAGTTTATGGACGTGGTCATATCGCAGTATTCCCAGCAATATCTGCTGGCGCTGATGAGGTATAATCAAACCTTGCAGCAGCGCAATGCCCTGCTCAAGATTGAAGGGCCGATAGACGAGGCCTTGCTTGATGCCTACGACCAGATGCTGGCAGAGTCTGGCAATATTATCTATCGCCACCGCAGCGAGTTTACGGAATCGTTCGTGCCTATTTTTCAGGATGTCTATGCACAATTGGGCAGCGCCACCGAAAAAGTCTCGCTGGTCTATAAGTCGCACTGCCAGAGCGGCGATTTGGTGGAAATGCTGCGTTCGCACCACGACAAAGACCATATCGTGGGCTATACGCTCAAGGGCATTCACCGCGACGACCTAGAGATGAAGCTCGACGACTATGCCTTGCGCTACGAAGGCTCGCAGGGGCAGTCGAAGACCTACCTCGTGGCGCTCAAGTTTGCGCAGTACCATTACCTAAAGCGCATCATGGGCAACCGCGTGCCGTTGCTTTTGCTCGACGATATCTTTGACAAACTCGACGATGCGCGTGTGGAAAAGATTATCCAGGCTGTGTCGAGCGAGGACTACGGCCAGATTTTCATAACCTCCACGAGTCAGGACACGCTGCGCCAGGTGGTAGGCCGCACTGGCAAGGACTATCGGTTTTTTGAAGTAAGCGACGGTAAATATGAAGCGAGTTAAGGTGCGCCCGGTAGGCGATTTGCTGCAGGAATATCTGCGCATGGAGGGATTGGAAAGTCCGCTGCTTGAGCATCGCGTTATCAACGACGCCTGGCCCGAGGTCGTGGGTCCCGCCATTGCGGCCAAGTCAGGCAAGATGCGCATCTTCAACCAGGTGCTGTACGTTGAGATTTCGAGTTCAGTCATGCGTCAGGAGGTAGTATTGCAGCGTTCAGAATTGGCGCGCAAACTCAATGAATATGTTGATGCTTTTGTGATAGCCGACATACATGTGAGCTGATTTTTGCCCAATATTAGGGCTTGAGGCAAAAAAAGTGGCTTAAAATTTTGCCTATACAAAATAAATTCTTACTTTTGCACCGCAATTACAGCGATGGGTGTTTTCCAGAGTGGCCAAATGGGGCAGACTGTAAATCTGCT
>JAZUHM010000444.1:0-3824 GCA_045641725.1 Bacteroidaceae bacterium
TCTGGCGGCGAGGCTCAGCGCATTCGCCTGGCTACCCAGATTGGCTCGGGCCTCGTCAATGTAATCTACATACTCGACGAGCCGTCAATCGGACTGCATCAGCGCGACAACACCCGACTGATAAATTCACTCAAAGCCCTGCGCGACACAGGCAACACTATCGTCGTGGTAGAGCACGATAAAGATATGATGCTGCACGCCGACCATGTGGTAGATATCGGCCCCAAAGCCGGCAGACACGGCGGCCAGGTGGTATTTAGCGGCACCCCCGCCCAAATGCTCAAAGCCAACACCCTTACAGCGAAGTACCTGAACGGCAAGCTCGTGATTCCTGTGCCCGAAAAGCGGCGCGAGGGCAATGGCCTCAGCCTCACTCTGCGCGGCGCCACAGGCAACAACCTCAAGAACGTGGATCTCACCCTGCCCCTGGGCAAATTTATCTGTATCACCGGCGTCAGCGGCAGCGGCAAGTCCAGCCTTATCACAGCCACCCTGCTGCCAATCCTGTCGAAGCACTTCTATCGCAGTCTGCAGGAGCCCCTGCCCTATTCTGCCATAGAAGGCCTCGAGAATATCGACAAGGTCATATCGGTAGATCAAAGTCCCATCGGCCGCACACCGCGCTCAAATCCTGCCACATACACCGGTGTCTTCTCCGACATACGCAATCTGTTTGTGCAACTGCCCGAAGCCGCCATACGCGGCTACAAGCCTGGCCGTTTCTCGTTCAACACCGCTGGCGGACGCTGCCCCACCTGCAAAGGCAATGGCTATAAGGTGATAGAAATGAACTTCCTGCCCTCAGTGACCGTGCCTTGCGAGACTTGTCACGGCAAGCGCTATAATCGCGAGACCCTCGAGGTGCGTTTCAAGGGCAAATCTATCTCTGACGTGCTCGATATGACCATAGATCAGGCCGTGGAATTCTTTGAGGCCGTGCCGCATATCCTGCGCAAGATCAAGACGCTGCAAGAGGTGGGACTCGGCTATATCAAGCTTGGCCAATCGTCCACCACACTCAGCGGCGGCGAGAGCCAGCGCGTGAAACTCGCCACCGAACTCGCCAAGCGCGACACCGGCCGCACACTATATATCCTCGACGAGCCCACCACCGGCCTCCACTTCGAGGACATCCGCATTCTGCTGCAGGTGCTCAACAAACTGACCGACAAAGGCAACACCATCGTCGTGATAGAACACAATCTTGACGTCATCAAAGTGGCCGACCACATCATAGACATCGGCCCCGAGGGCGGTCGCTCCGGCGGCACCATTGTGGCTCAAGGCACACCCGAAGAAATCGCCAACAACAACGACAGCATCACAGCCCCATTCCTCAAAGAAGAACTTTAAATAAATATGAACACACTCCAACACATACGCCAGGCGATAGCCTTCGCCATGGTTGACGGCCTGAAATTCTCCATTCTCTGGTGCATTGGATTTTTCTGCTTTTTCAAAGGCGTTGGCAACAGCACCTTGGGCGCAATCGCCATTTGCGCCATCACATTCACCCCGATAGCAGGCTGCATCCTCGCCCACAAGTTTAAAAACGAAGTACGCGAAAACGGCCCGATCAATTTTGGCAAGGCCTACATCTATTCCTTCCTGATTTACATCTTTGCATCAGTGATAATGGCCATTTTCTGTTTCGCATATTTCAATTGGATAGACAATGGTGCCTTTGCCGAAGCCGAAATACAAGCCCTTAGATCGCCCGAAGCCATTGCCGCCATGCAAGGCACCGATTTCATGGCCCAAATGGATTTGGCCGCAAAGCAAGAAGGTTATAAAAACTTTGAAGACGCCATCTTGAACTTCAGTCCCATAAACCTCGCCGCAAGCATATTCAACATGAATTTCTTTATCGGCGCTCTGCTCGCATTGCCAACCGCGCTGTTCGCAAAAACACGCGATTAAGTCGGGCTTGGGCATAAACTAAGACCATTTAAGCCAAAAATGAACCAATTCTTTGCAATATTTCTTGCACGATTCAATAATCTTTGCGAAATTTGCACACATAAAATAACAAAAACAGCAGATAAAACGGCCGCAATTGTTAAAATCACTACACTTCTGCCGCTATCTTTAACAATAGAAACACAAAAAACATAGCAACAATGAATATATCAGTCGTAGTTCCACTCTTTAATGAGGACGAAAGCTTAGGCGAACTCTTTGCGTGGATTAATAAAGTAATGACCGAGAACAACTTCACCTATGAAGTAATTTTCGTAAACGATGGCAGCACCGACAATTCGTGGCAAAAAATCATGGAACTCCACGAGGAGCACCCAGAAGTCAAGGGAATTAAATTCCGCCGCAACTACGGAAAGTCAGCAGCCCTGTTCTGCGGATTTGAAAAGGCACAGGGCGATATTGTAATCACAATGGACGCCGACCTGCAAGACTCGCCAGACGAAATTCCCGAGCTCTATCGCATGATTACCGTTGACGGCTACGACCTCGTGAGCGGATATAAGCAAAAGCGCTACGACCCGCTTTCTAAAACCATCCCTACCAAGCTGTTTAACGCCACAGCCCGCAAGGTGAGCGGCATTCACAATCTGCACGACTTCAACTGCGGACTCAAGGCCTACAAGAAGCAGGTTATCAAGAACATAGAAGTCTATGGCGAGATGCACCGCTACATCCCTTACCTCGCCAAAAATGCCGGTTTCAGCAAGATTGGCGAAAAGGTAGTGCACCATCAGGCCCGCAAATTCGGCCACACCAAGTTTGGCGGCCTCAACCGCTTTGTCAATGGCTACCTCGACCTGATGAGCCTCTGGTTTATCAGCAGTTTTGGCCGCAAGCCAATGCACGTATTCGGTTTCCTCGGCTCCGTGATGTTCTTCATCGGATTTATTGCCATCATCATTGTTGGCACATACAAACTGATTGAGCTCTACACTGGCGGCGAGCCACGCCTCCTCACAGAATATCCAGCCTTCTACATAGCCCTCACCATGATGATTCTGGGCACCCAGCTGTTCCTCGCCGGATTCCTTGGCGAACTCATCAGCCGCAACTCTGAGGGCCGCAACACCTATCAGATAGAAGAAGATATCTAACAAACCGCGCCGACAAAAGTGAAAAACACACTCTCACATATCATCGCCGCACTGGCAATTGGACTTTTGCTGGCAGGAGGTCTCGCGCTGACAGCATGCAGCAGCAGCGACTGCCCGCTCAACAACGTTGTGCTGCAGCAAATCCATTTCTACGACACATCTGGCAAGAAGCAGACCGTACAAGATACCCTGACTATCACCGTGCGCGACTCAATCGTGCTCAACCGCGCCACAGGTCTTGGCGAACTCAAACTGCCAATGAGCTACGAAGCCGCAAGCGACACATTGGTATTCAGATATGCGGCCACAGGAGCATCGGTGAGTGCCACCGACACAGTGATTATCAGCAAGACCAATACGCCGCATTTTGTGTCGCTTGAATGCAGCAAGGTGATTTTCCACGGCATCACCGACGTAAAGTGGAGCCGCCGCACACCGACCCAGGAATGCCGCTACGCAATAGACAGCATAGCCGTTAAAAACCCAGAAGTTAACACCGATGCAAAAGAAAATCTGCAAATATATTTTAGCGTTTATCAGTAGCATTGTGTTTAGCGCAATGGCTGCAAACGCGCAGACACAGAAACCTCAGGTTTCACTCACTGAGGACACTGTGAAACTGCTCGTGAGCAAGCAAATCTATATTAACGCCGCCGGCATTGTGCTGTGGCAGGCTTCCGACTATGGAGAAGTTGAGGGCGGACTCAGAGCAAACATACTCAACAAATACTTCCCCACAATAGAACTGGG
>JAZUHM010000445.1:0-2058 GCA_045641725.1 Bacteroidaceae bacterium
GGTAAAGATGATAGGATAGCCCTGCTCCTGGAGAGTGTTGAGATAGTTCTGACCAAAGTCGCGGCAAGCATAGCGGCCCGAGCGGTCGTGGTCGTCCCAGTTCTGAGCGCCCATCAATACCGGCACACCAAGGCAAACTACACTCACAGCGGCTGCAAACAACGACTGCTGCACCTTGATTTTCTTGCCAAACAAATCTATGATAGCGGCCACCGCCATGCCAATCCAGATGGCAAAGGCGTAGAACGAGCCGGCATAAGCATAGTCGCGCTCACGAGGCTGCTGCGGAGTCTGGTTGAGGTAAAGCACAATGGCCACACCTGTCATAAAGAACAGGAAGAATACGACCCAGAACTGCTGAGCGCCCTTGCGACCACGGAACACCTGCCAGAGCAAACCGAGCAGACCGAGCAGGAATGGGAGGGCATAATAAACATTGCGACCCTTGTTTTCCTTGAGCACGTCGGGCAGCTGGCTCTGGTCGCCATACCACAGATTGTCGATGAAGGAGATGCCGGTAATGCAGTTGCCGTTTTCGTATTCACCGCCGCTCTGTACGTCATTCTGGCGGCCGATGAAATTCCAGCCGAAATAGCGGGCGTACATAAAGGCCATCTGGTAAGAGAGGAAGAACTTGATATTGTCAAGCTGGCTCGGAATAGCCACATTCTCGCCGCTCCACATGTCATACACAATATTCCTCTGGCTGGTAGAGCCCAACCAACCTATATAATGGTCGGCATGATTGCTATCCCAGATGCGTGGGAAGAGCATATTGTTGTCATAAACGTATTCCTTCTTCTCATAAACAACCTCATACTGGTCTGGCTCGTCGGCAGAGACCTTCTCCTTGCGCTCGTAGATGTCCTTGATCTTTGTCTGCTTGGGCACGATGCGGCCAGGCATGTCGGTGCTTTCCTCGCCCTGCAGAGGCGATGCGAAAGTCGGGCCGTAGAGCAAAGGAGTCGAGCCGTACTGGTCGCGGCTGAGGTATTCGCCCAGGGTAAAGATGTCCTCTGGCGAGTTCTGGTCCATAGGAGGATTAGCCGACGAGCGGATTACGGTGATGGCGTAGGTAGAATAGCCGATCATCAGCATCAGGAAACAGAGCAGCGTGGTATTGAGCACGCGGCGCAGGCTCTCGGCGTTGGCAATCTTCTTGACGCCAAACAAAAGCACGGCGAGCGCAGCGATTATCAGCAAACCAATCACAACGCTGGAGGTGCCGTTGCCAAAGAATGGGATACCCAGCAAGGTAACTGAGGCAATAAACAAAACCTTGGGCAGCTGCATTGCCTTGGCCTTGAGAGTAGCCGCAATGGCTGCCACTACCACTGCCACAAGCAGGATGAGATATACGATTACACCGGTGTTGAATGAGAAACCGAGGTCGTTGACAAACCAAAGCTCGAAGATGCCGCCCACCTTAACGATGCCAGGCACAACGCCGTAGAGAATAACAGCCACCAGCACAAAGCTGACCAGCAGCGCAAGGAGCGAGCCGCCGACGCCAGCGCTTGGCTTGACGCGATAGTAGTAGATAAGCACGATGGCCGGGATGCAAAGCAGGTTGAGCAGGTGCACACCGATCGAGAGGCCCATCATATAGGCAATAAGCACGAGCCAGCGGTCGGCGCCGGGCTTCTCGATATTGTCTTCCCACTTGAGAATCAGCCAGAATACGACTGCCGTAAAGAAAGATGAGAAGGCATATACCTCGCCCTCAACAGCGCTGAACCAGAAGGTGTCGCTAAATGTATAGGCAAGCGAACCAACCACGCCGGAGCCGATGATAGCAATAGTCTGCGACATGCGTTCCACCTGGCCGTCGGTGCAAATCAAGCGGCGCACCAGGTGGGTGATGGTCCAGAAGAGGAACAAGATACAGCCTGCGCTCAGCAGTGCAGACATCGTGTTGACCATTTTCGCTACTGTGGAAGGGTCGCTGGCAAACTGGCTGAACAGGTTAGCCAGCAGCATGAAGAATGGCGCGCCGGGCGGGTGGCCGATCTCCATCTTGTAGCCTGTGGTGATAAACTCTGGGCAATCCCAGAAACT
>JAZUHM010000446.1:0-1662 GCA_045641725.1 Bacteroidaceae bacterium
AAGTGTGGGGCTACCCCTCACCGCTTTGCGGAGCTCCCCTAAACAGGGGAGCAGACGACTCAAATGAGTGCGCTGGTATAAGCATTGCAACAATATAATAGATGTGTACAAGGAGTAGCCTCACCTAGGGGAGCAGACGGCTCAAATGCGAGCTGAGTTGCTGGCAGGCTGCCGGCCCAAAAGTAAGCTCCGAATCTTTAACATCAACACAATGTCTTGAAGTTTAATCTGTTGTAAAAAGTCCAAGAAATTTTACCAGACAACAATACATTTTTTTCAACCAACTTCTTAATTATATTTAATAATGTATATAAATAACGCCGCACAGGGGTGATTAGTAGAAATAAATTCGTATCTTTGCAGACAAATTATACTTTTTCAAGATGAAACACATTATCACTACCCTGGTACTGCTGCTATCGGCCATTTGCGGCGCATGGGCACAGTTTGACGACCCAGTGCATTTCACCACCTCGCAAAAGAGGGTGTCCGACACCGAAATTGTAATCACATTCAAGGGCACGATCGACCCAGGATGGCACGTCTATTCTACCAACATATCGGGAGGCGGTCCTACCAAGGCGACCTTCAACATAGACAAGTCCACCGGCATCACTACCAACGGTTCGCTCAAGCCTATCGGCAATGCCAAGACCCACATGGACAATGTGTTTGGCATGGAGGTAACGTATTTTGAGGGCGTCTGCACATTTGAACAACGCCTCACCATTACCGACAAAGACTACAATCTGGAGGGCTATCTGGAATATGGCGCCTGCAACGACGTGAACTGCATACCGCCAACCGCTGTTGAAGTAACCGTCAAGGGCACCGACGGTCCCGCCGCCAAGCAAGACGAGGAAACGGACGCAGAAAATGCCGAAGAGGAGCAGCCCCAGGCTGCCGATTCGCTGTCTGCCACAGAATTGGTGAAGACAGAAAACGACTCCATCGCTATGACAAGCGACCTTTGGGGCGACGCCACCGCCGAACTCAAGGCCCTTGGCAACGACACCGAGGAAAACTCGGCTGCATCGGGGTTGGGATGGCTGTTTCTGATAGGATTTGCAGGCGGATTGCTGGCGCTGCTCACCCCTTGTGTATGGCCTATTATTCCGATGACCGTAAGTTTCTTCCTCAAGCGTTCGGAGAAGAAAAGCCACGGCATTCGCGACGCTATTATCTACGGTCTGAGCATTATAGTGATATACGTTTCGCTGGGCATCGCCATCACGCTGATTTTTGGCGCGAGCGCCCTCAATGCACTCTCCACAAATGCTGTGGTGAACATATTCTTCTTCCTGCTGCTGGTGGTATTCGGCCTCAGTTTCATGGGATTGTTTGAGATCACCCTACCCTCGTCGTGGAGCAACAAGGCCGATCAAAAGGCGGAGTCCACCACGGGCTTGCTCAGCATCTTTATCATGGCATTTACCCTGGCTTTGGTTTCATTCTCATGCACAGGTCCTATCATAGGATTTATGCTTGTGGAGGTAGCCACGATGGGCAATATCCTTGGTCCGTTTATCGGTATGCTGGGATTTGCCGTGGCTCTTGCGCTGCCGTTCACAATCTTTGCCATGTTCCCCGCCCTGCTCAAGAAAGTGCCCAAGAGCGGCAGCTGGATGAATACCGTCAAGGTAATCCTGGGCTTTGTGGAGA
>JAZUHM010000447.1:0-2232 GCA_045641725.1 Bacteroidaceae bacterium
CTCAGCTGGATAGAGCAACAGCCTTCTAAGCTGTGGGTCCTGGGTTCGAATCCCAGCCGAATCACACGTGACTCCAAGTGGATAGCATGTGACTTCAAGCGGATAGCATGTGACTTAAAGCGGATAGTATGTGACTTAAAGCGGATAGCATGTGACTTAAAGCGAATCACAGGCCGCTTTCCAAACGGATCACGAAAAAGGTGGCGATAACGCCACCTTTTTGTTTTAGTATCAGTAAGTTGTCTAGAAAGTCGCTTGGATTATTCCTTGATGCGTTTTTTGCCATTCTCAACATAAATGGTGCCTGTCGGGATGTCGCTTGTACTCTTTATTGTGCGGCCTTGCAGGTCTGTGATTTGCGTAGTTTTGTCTTGGACTTGGTCGTATGCGGTTGCCTCGCGGTTTTGCGACGCGTCGTTGATAGCAGTGGGATCTTCGAGGCATTCAAGAGTTATGCGGTCGATGTCTGGGCAATATTCGGCGCTGTTGCTGAACAAACGAATGGTATTGACTCCTGGATTCAGTACGATTTCAAATTCGTGAGGTTCGGGATTGTCCCAACTGTTGCCGGTCAGGCTGTAAGTAACAGCTTTGCCATTGTTTATCTGCACACTTACATCGCGGTTGCCTGAGAGCAGATAATATAATGTGCATTTGTATTTGCCTCCATTCTTGCTATAGACATCACGCCATTGCAAATCGTTTTCTGGTCTTGCCCCGAGGAAGGCCACCTTCATGCCTCCCGAGGCGGGATCGCAGCTGGCAGAATATGCTCCCGAGACTCCTGTCTCGTGAAATTGCGACAAATAGGCTGTTTCCGCCTCATAATTCGTGCGTTCTTTGCGTTCCTGTGCGTCAAAGCGGAAGATGCGGGTGCCGTGTGCCGGAACTTTAACAGTATAGCTGTCTTCGTAAAGTTGCGATAGGTTTATTCCGTATGTCAGCGAGCGAATTTTTACCTTGCCGCCAAGGTCCAGCTTGTCAAAATCTATTTGGTAATTGGCCTCTTTGTCGGTAGAGTTATATACTGCCACAGCACGAATAGTGTCATAAGGCAAGATAATATCCCTTACGAGCAGATATACTCCATTTGTATTGTCCACCACATACGCCTGCTTATAGAGTGTGTCTTGGTTGAGGGCTATGAGTTCGGCGTTGGTGAGCAGTTTTTTAGTGGTGCTGTTGATGCTGCCCATGTTGCAGCCAATCATGAGGGGGGAATTGAGCAAACACCACATTGAGAAGTGTGTGAGGTCTTCTTCTCGGCTAAGTCCTCGCCCTACTTCAAGCATATCCATGTCGTTGAAATGCCCGGGGCTGCAAAATGCTGACAGGTAGAGGTTTTGCTGGATAATGCCTCTCACGGATTCCCACGCACAATATATGTCTCCTGTGGTGCGCCATGAGGAAGCCATCTGCTCACTCCATGTGCCGGGATAAGACCATCGGCAGATGTTCAGTTTTATGTCTTTTCCCACTTTGGCACCGGCCTTGTGGAGCGCGTCAGAAACGTATCCGTAGAGGATGCGGTCGTTGACAGGCTCGCCTGCGATTTCCAGCTGACGGCCGCCACAAAAGTCAACTTTTATAAAGTCAAAGTCGTTTTCTACAAAATAATAATCGGCATCCTGGTCATAGTGATTGCCCATGCCGCAACCCAGGCTGATGAGGTCGCCGCTTCCTTCTGAGCCACATGTGTTGATGCCTGCATCAGAATAGATGCCGGCAAGCAGTCCCTTGCTGTGAATATAATCCACCACAGGGCGCAGTCCTTTTGGGAATCGGGTAGGGTGTGGTTTTAGTTTGCCTGTATTTTCATCGCGCCCGCCAAAGTGGCCGTCGTCTATATTAATAAAGGTATAGCCTGCTTCCTTGTAGCCATTTGCAGCCATGCAATCGGCTTGAAGCTTTACCAATGCCTCGGTGATATTTACCCCATAAGTGTTCCATGAGCTCCATCCCATGTGTGGGCCATGTTTTGTGGTCTGAGCTTGTGACAATATTGCTGCGGCGAGGAGAACCGTAATAATAGTTAAGTGTTTTTTCATAATAGTTATATTGACTCGAGTGCAAATATACAAATAATATGATATTGCATTGTAAAATTTTGTGCTAATATCTATTTTTTCGGAGTATATTTGTGATGTCCTTTTGAAATTGATTCTTCAGGTGAGGTTATATGTGTGTTTTGATGTGCCTGTTAAATATTGCGCCGTTTTTTATTCTTGTAGC
>JAZUHM010000448.1:0-5935 GCA_045641725.1 Bacteroidaceae bacterium
ATTTCTGGCAACAACTTACAAGCATTGATACAAATAAACACAAATAATATAAAAGTTATCATGTAAGAAAGATAGCTAATATTATTTAGATCTAGGAAATAATCGTAAATGGCTTCAGAAGTATAAATATTCCACCCACCAAAAATACCAAAAAGTTTATCTGTCAAAAACATTTGATATATTAAATAAATAACAGAATGCACAAAGTGCGCAAGCAAAAATAGCATAACATATCTAAGTTTACCACTCACTTTTATAATAACAACAACTGACATAACCACCAAAAAGACTCTTGACGAAATGAGACAGAAACTTGACAAAATATTAAGTTTCTTTAAAAAATCCTCTGGGTACATACCTACCCCCCAAAAGTCAGCAAAAGAATGCAAAAATTCATAAGCCTCATCAGTACCATGAATTATAATGATTGATAAATATGTCCTAATAATTTCGACAATGCCACTAAAGATAATAATAATCAATGCAGCAATAAATAATCCAGAAACATTTATCTTATGCTCTTTCAAAACGCTTTTTATAAGCATTAAAATCGCACCTAAAAAAAAGGCGTATAAAAACACTCTTGCAAAATATAAATATAAATTTATATTAAACATTATATTTATTTCACTATTTCCTGCAATTGAACATATAAAGTAATCTAGTAATAATATTACAGCAAAAGCAAAAATCGAAATAACTAAACCGAGTACATTCTTAGAAGAACAACCAAAAATTTCTCTTACATTAACCATTTTTTATGACTTTTTACAATTTCTAGTGCAAAAGTACACCAAAATTCTACAAATTTCCTTGGTCAAATCAGCCATTGTCGATTTTGAGAAATCAAACACACTTTTTGTACACAGGAAACATAAGATTTAGACAAATACCCAACGCAGACACAAGCTTGCCAGATTTGAAATCATGACAAAGGTTCCTTTTTGTACTAACTAAAAATATATGAAAAGCATCGGAGCAAAATTCAGAATAGAGGAGAACTGATAAAACTATAAAGGTATGCCCCTGTCTCAATACAAACAGAAACACACCCTTAATTAAAATTTCAAAATCAATTTTTATTTTATCCGAAGTGTATATATAGTTTTACTACTCATTTTAGCGCCTTGACCAGCCCATAAAGCAATTGGAATCCAGAATTTAATATTACATCTATTCTTTCCACGCAAATAAATGTCATCATGCTCTAGTGCGACCTGCTTACCATCGGCTTGAATATATAATGGTCTCAAAACCAAGCGACCTTCTTGCCCAGACATATTACTCCGGCGTGATTCTACTACTTGGCACACAACTGGTTTGCCAATTAAACTTTGATCATTTGCAGAAAGAACTTTGAGTGCCTGGATTTCTGTTCCAACAGCATAACGCATCTTACTAGAAACCTGCACATCAGGATTTTTACCAGCAGTTATTTCCTGCTGAGCAAATGCAGTAAGCGAAAATAAGCTTACCATGAAAAACAACAACTTTTTCATTATTTACTTTACTGTGCGATGCGGCCCTACATGCACCATTTACAAATTAATACAATTAAGATTTCAAACCAGATGGCGTAGGCCTAAACGTCGTTTATCCTAAGAACCATCGAGATTCACTACATTTGATAAAAACGAAACGCACCCGATATGAAACAAATAATTACGGATGCAAATTTAGAACATTTGCTCACAAAAAAAGGTTGGTCAAATCGGCCATTCCTAAATTTTTACAAAAAAAGTTGGAGGGGGAACTCGTTAAAAAAACTTATTCTGGCTTTTAACAGCTCCGTTGGAAATCTTGAAATTCAATATTATTTCGTCAGTAATAAAGTGTGTGAGATTCTCCTCGCAAGGAGTAATTATACCATCATAGAGCCTGACGGTATATTTACCATCCGGCAGTTTTGAACCATCAAAATAAGTCACTACGATATCGTCCTCGCCTTTCTTGACAGCATCATCATCATTATCACTTGCACGCGATAAAATTGAGTGGTCTCCAAATTTTGCTCCTAGTATATAACGTCGTTTTCCACCCTTGCTATAATTTTTGCTAATCAGTCTATGGTATTCCGCATTCTCCATCAAAAAATCACATGTTGAATCTGGCAACACGACATTTATCTGCCAACCGAACATATCTGCATTGCAAACCATTTTCAATACTAAAGAAATTTTACTCAAATCATCCGTTGACAATATTTTTGCATATATACGATTTCTATCATCCACTACTGCGGGAAAGGGGAAGGAATGCTTTGGATTGCGCACGTGGCCATTATCTTGTGATGCTGTATCTACGAGACTCTCTTCAACCATTGTCGTATCAAGCACCTTGACACTATCTGCATGAGTAGTGTGACCTAAAGTTTCTTTTGGGATAATAGTTTGAGTGTTGCTTGACAATACATCTGTCGCACCACTATCGCCAAATTCCTTCCAGATCAGCCAGCACACCACTAAGGCCAAACAAACCAAAGCCACACTTCTTACCCCTCCCATTAGCAGTCGATGAGGACTAGAGCTAAACGCTTTAGCCAACTCTTTCTCAACGACTTCTACCGACATATATCGATCGCTCGCTGCGGGCATACTACACCGCTTGACAATAGCAAGCAACCGATTCAGCGCCTTGCCCTTATATCGGGGCTTGATTACGTCGCAAAGACCTTGAACAATTTTTCCAAAGGAATAAATGTCGGCTCTCGAATCCACACTATTTATGTCTTCAAACAACTCCGGGGCGCCAAAGTCTGATGTTGTGCCGACAGCCGAAGGGTATGATGACGAGTAGCAATAACCTAAGTCAATAATCTTAACATCGTGATTTACTTTGGTCAACATTATGTTGCTCGTATTCAGATCAAGATGCACCAATTGATGTTCATGCAGACAACGCATACCGCATAACAATTGCTTCAAAAATCTATACAAGTTATCGGGGTCTGCAAACCATTCCGGCTCGGTTTCCAGAGCATCCTTCAAAGTAAATCCCTCTATATAATCCAAATACAGCGAGACGTCATCGGCCTCACAGACCAACTTATTATACCCTACAATATTTGGATTCTCAATTTTACTACCAGCCTCAAATTCCTTTTTAAATGCGGTACGATAAATGTCCTTGTCAATAAATTCCGGTTTGAGAGTCTTGCGAAACATCAAGCACCCGTCAACGTGTGCTAATGTGCAAACACAAGTCGCCCCTTCGGCAATAACGGGAAATTCCTCGTTAATGCTTAGGGCTTTGTCTTCGTATGGAATTATATCAGAAGTTGACATCGTGCAAACAATTCAAATGCAAAATTAAACATTTTTACAAACAAACTTCAAAAAACAAGCAACTAAAAGTTGATCAAATCGGCCATTCACGACAAAACAGCATATCAATTCAAAAAAAATTACTAATTTTGCAATATGATAAACGACATGGCACCTTTCGAGCAACTAATAGAAGACATTGAAACCAAGTTTGGAAAACCTCTTTTAACAAACAAGGATTATGTTGAACTTTGCTATAAAATAAGCAAGGATTCTATGACATTTGTGAGTGTTTCAACCCTCAAAAGATACTGGAAGAAAAAAGACAATGGCAAACACGTGTCAAAGCACATACGCCAAAGCACACTCGACGTGCTTGCCCATTACATCGGTTACGACTCATATTGTCACTACGAAAATCAAACAAAAGAAAACCCGCGCAAAACAAGCCATGCTTTAAAAGACTATAACGAACTGACATCTGCCGACATAGAAGATGGTGCCCGCATACTTCTTAAATGGTCGCCCGATCGTGAGGTTATCATAGAGCATATAAATGGCGCACAATATGTTGTCAAGTCCTCAGTAAACAGCAAGCTACGCCCATCAGACACGTTTGAAGTAGAAACCATCATTGAGCACGCGCCACTGCTGCTGCAAAATCTTCAGCGAGGTACAGCCGTGCCAACAAAATATATCTGCGGACAAGATTGCAGTCTGACCATAGAACTGCTTACAAACGACAAAGACTAATTTTAGCAGTTTGCTCCCAGACCGAGGTACTGCTCAAGGCATAAGCCCAGAATTAGCGATATGAAACAGGCGGGTGACATAAGTTCGTGAATCAAAACTGTAATATCGCCTTAGGCGGGCCAGAAACACCCTTTTTGCTTGCGACGTGGCTTGCAAGCTGCTGACTTTATCGCGCCCAAAATCAAACAATTTGCGTGCTGAAAAAATCTTGATTCGAGATAAATTTGGTTCACAGCGCTGTGAACGTTTGTTCACACCGCTGTGAACGATTGTTCACAGCGCTATGAACGTTCGTTCACAGCGCTGTGAACAGAAATTAAGTCGCACTTAGTTTTTTTAAGTGCGTAATCTGCTGATTTTCAAGCGCACCAATTTCGCCGCAATTTTGGGATTTTACCCCTAATATTGCCAAAAAAAACTCATTTATGAAATTATTATGTGGTCTATCCAAAATAAAGTGCGTATATTTGCGTTGAAATATTGCATAGAATATTCTTTTTAGCATGAACACAATAACTGACAATATAACTCGCTGGCCTGTGATCGGCAAAATACTTAGCCTGGCCGTGATTGTCGTGGCGGCGTGCTGTTGCCTCACGGCCTGTGTGGACGAAGAGAAATTCACCACTCCCGCCGGCGCCACGCTGCGCCTGTCGGCCGACACTCTGTATCTCGACACCGTGCTCACCCGCAACGTGTCGGCCACCAAGCGGTTCACCATCTACAACGACAACTCCAGCGGCGTGTCTATCACCAAGATTGAGTTTGAGGGCAACAAGCCCGATGGCTTTATGATCAACGTAGATGGCACTTTTGTGGACG
Organism: Bacteroidaceae bacterium; assembly: GCA_045641725.1. GTDB lineage: Bacteria > Bacteroidota > Bacteroidia > Bacteroidales > Bacteroidaceae > UBA6382. The sequence goes on from JAZUHM010000448.1 coordinate 4,839, forward strand.
GCCCACTCACCACCCCCATCGACTGCAGGGGCAAGGACAGCATCTTTGCCTTTGTGCAGTTTGTGGCACGCGAGCTCGACTCCGACGAAGCGCTGCCCAGCGAGGCCAAGGTCATCTTTACCCTCGCCAACGGCAAGAAGAAATCGCTGCTGCTGCAGGCCCACACCATGGACGTGGTCAGGATTGCCAACACCCACATCACCGCCAACACCACCCTCTCGGCCACGCGCCCAATGCTCGTGATGGACAGTCTGGTGGTAGATAAAGGCGCCACCCTCACCATAGCCCCCGGCACCATGCTGCTGTTCCACAACAAGGCATTCATGCGCGTAGAAGGCCAGCTCATAGCCAAAGGCTCGCTCGACAAGCCCATCATATTCCGCGGCGACCGGTTCGACATGATGTTCAAATACCAGGCCTACGACGACATCTATGGCCAGTGGGGCGGCATCACATTCGCCACCTCAAGCTACGGCAACGAACTCGACTACTGCGACATCCACGCCGGCACATGGGGCATTGCCTGCGACTCGTCAGACGTGAGCAAACTCAAGCTGAAACTCGAGAACTCCATAGTGCACAACGCCACCCACGACATGATGCATCTCACTAACTGTCAGACCTTTGTGGGCAACACACAGATAAGCAACGCCGGCGGCCACTGCCTCAACATCGAAGGCGGCGACCACACATTCGTACACTGCACCATCGTCAGCTTCTGCCCCTTCATCGCCCTGCGAGGACACGCACTCAATTTCACCAACGTGCTCCACGGCGAACCCTGCCCCATCAAGCAGCTCAAGTTCTACAACTGCGTCATCACCGGCTACGCAAGCGACGAAATCTATGCCCAGATAGACGAAGACGAGACCGTAGCCTGCAACTACGGATTCTACAACTGTCTGCTCAACACCCCCGAAATAAAAGACAACCCCGACGTAGTAAACAACATGTGGGAGACCAAGGACTCCGAGATCAGAGGCAAAGACAATTTCGTCCTCCTCGACACCAAGAACCTGCGCTACGACTTCCGCCCAGTAGTCGAATCACCCGCCCGCTGGCTCGCCGACCCCGCCGTAAGTCAGCGATACTACCCC
>JAZUHM010000449.1:0-5296 GCA_045641725.1 Bacteroidaceae bacterium
AGAAAAAAATCACGGAATTTCTTGCACAGATATCAAAAAAGTTCTACCTTTGCATCGCATTTGAAAGGAAGAGCTGTAGAGACAGTATCGAAGCGGTGCTTAAAAGGAAGTTTGGGTGAGTGGCTGAAACCACCAGTTTGCTAAACTGACGTGCGGGTAACCGTACCGGGGGTTCGAATCCCCCAGCTTCCGCTTCCAACATGGCGCTTTCATCTAGCGGTTAGGATACCGGCCTCTCACGCCGGGTACACGGGTTCGAGTCCCGTAGGCGCTACAAAATCAGGTTGTTTCTTTAAGAAGCAACCTTTTTTTACCCCCTATTCCGTGGGTGCCAGACTTGAGCGCAAGCAGCAGCACACCACCAACCGCAAGGGCCAGACTGGATTTGACAGCGAGGTGAAGGGGTCTGTAAGCATGCAGTGCATTGTTAGTGAGCACTTTAAACTCAACTTTCAAAATTTTATCTGGCGAAAACAACTACGCTCTCGCTGCTTAATCTGAAGTACAGTAGGATTGCTTTATTCCCGCGCCAGGCGCAGGAACGAGACGTCACTCAATCACCCCCTTTCCGAGGCGTATTGGTATAGTGGCGCAGCAAATCGGAAATAGTTTGTGATGGCCTCGCACCACAAACGAAGTTTTTAGAGGATATGTGAGATGGTTGGCGGTTCGACTCCGGCCACTTGCAGACAATCTCAGTCGGACTAAGCATGTAGAAAGCATATTTCTTCCTTGTTTGGACGGGAGTTCGATTCTCCCCTGGTCCACTCCACAGAAATCTCTAACCATTTAAGAACGGTTGGAGATTTTTTTGCATATTTTTGTATTGTATTGCAAGAGATTCAGACATTTTTATATATCTTTGCACATTATATTATTAACACACGCGCAAGAACTATAAAAATTTAAGAATAATGAGCGAGCAAAAAAACACTGGATTACCCGAGAACGCCATGCGCCCTCTTAAGCCGGGCGAGAGTTATGAACCGCTGATGAGCCCCAAGGCCAAGCCACGCGAAGTCACCTTCTATTCTGTATCCATCGGATTGCTGATGGCTGTGATTTTCAGCGCAGCGACAGCATATCTGGGTTTGAAGATCGGTCAGGTACTTGAAGCGGCCATCCCTATCACCATTATCGCCGTGGGTCTGTCCAGCGCTTTAGGTCGCAAAAACGCGCTTGGCGAAAATGTCATCATCCAGAGTATCGGAGCCTGTTCGGGCATGATTGTGGCTGGTGCCATCTTCACTCTACCAGCGCTGTATATTCTCAGCACCAAATACCCCAACGACAATATTACCGTCAATTTCCTTGAGGTATTCGCAGCCAGCCTGCTCGGCGGCATTATTGGTATTTTATTCCTCATCCCATTCCGCAAATATTTTGTCAAGGACAAGCACGGCGAATACCCGTTCCCAGAAGCCACTGCCAGCACACAGGTGCTTATCTCTGGCGAGGGCGAGAGCAACAATGCCAAACCTTTGATTTTCGCTTCCCTCATCGGCGGTCTCTACGACTTTGCAGTAGCCACTTTTGGCACATGGGCAGAGAATTTCACATCAACTTTCAGTTCCTGGGGAGCCACGATAGCCACCAAGACCAAGCTTTTCTTCTCGTGCAACACTTCTGCAGCCTTGCTTGGTATGGGCTATATCGTTGGTTTGAAATATGCCTTGATCATGTGCGCCGGTTCTGCCCTTATCTGGTGGATTGTACTTCCTCTGATAGCACTCGTATGGCCCGACCTCGTAGTTGATGCTGCCGACGGCAAAGACATCATTGCGCTCAACGCCGAGCCACAGCAGATTTTCAAATATGCCAAGAGCATTGGTATCGGCGCTATCGCAATGGCTGGTTTTATCGGTGTCTGGAAGAGCCGATCGGTTATTACAGGCAGCTTTGGTCTTATCAAAAAAGCCTTCGGCAACAAGAATGCCGAAGGCGAGACCACTCCTCGCACACAGCGCGACATGTCGATGAAGATTATCATCCTTAGCCTTGTTATCGCACTTCTTGCCACAGCGCTATTTTTCTTCTTTGACGTCATGCACGGCAACATACTCCACACTGCAGTGGCTTTGGTAATCGTGTTTATCATCGCATTCCTTTTCACCACAGTAGCAGCCAACGCCATTGCCATCGTGGGCAGCAACCCCGTGAGCGGTATGACCCTGATGACCCTTATCCTGGCTTCACTCGTAATGGCAGCAGTAGGACTCAAAGGCACCAGCGGCATGGTGGCAGCTCTGATTATGGGCGGCGTAGTTTGTACTGCCCTCTCAAGCGCCGGCGCCTTTATTACCGACCTTAAGATCGGCTATTGGCTCGGCAGCACTCCTGCCAAGCAGCAGAACCTCAAGTTTATCGGCATTCTCGTAAGTGCCGCCACAGCAGCCGGAGTCATCATGATTCTCAACGAGGCATACGGCTTTACACCAGACAATACCGACGAGATGGCAGCCCCACAGGCTCGCGCCATGGCGGCTGTGATTGAACCATTGATGATGGGCGAAGGCGCTCCTTGGATTCTCTATGGCATCGGCGCAGCCATTGCCCTTATTGTCAATGCTTTTGGCATCAGCGCCCTCGCTTTTGCTCTCGGTATGTTTATCCCTCTCCAGCTCAACGTACCTCTGCTCGTTGGTGGCGCCATCAACTGGTTTGTCACCAGCCGTTCTAAAGATGCCAAGCTCAATGCAGCTCGTGGCGAGCGAGGCACCTTGCTTGCATCTGGATTTATCGCAGGCGGTGCGCTGATGGGCGTCGTTTCTGCAGGCCTCACATTCGCTGGATTTGACTGGAGTATTGCAGGCGGCGAATGGGCCACAGGATTTGGCGGCAACATCCTCAGCCTCATTGCCTATATCGCTATTGCATTCTTTCTTATCAAAGCCTCACTCAAAGTCAAACAATAATATCACACCACTATGGAAATCAAAGAATATATCAAGCAAAACGAGCCCAGAATATTAGAAGAGCTCTTTAGCCTTATCCGCATACCAAGCATCAGCTCGCAAAAGGAGCACAAGGACGACATGCTCCGCTGTGCTGAGCGTTGGAAGGAGCTCCTCCTGGCAGCAGGCGCCGACAAGGCAGAGATCATGCCAAGCCAAGGCAACCCGCTCGTCTATGGCGAAAAGCACGTCAGCGACGATGCCAAGACCATCCTCATCTACTCTCACTACGACGTGATGCCCGTAGAACCACTTGAGCTCTGGAAATCTGCTCCATTTGAGCCTGAAATCAGAGACGAGCACATCTGGGCACGCGGTGCCGATGACGACAAAGGCCAGGCCATGATACAGGTCAAGGCTTTTGAATATCTCGTCAAGGAAGGTCTCTTGCAAAACAACATAAAGTTTATCTTTGAGGGCGAAGAAGAAATTGGTAGCCCGAGTCTCAACGCCTTCCTCGAAGACCACAAGGGACTCCTCAAGGCCGACATCATCCTCGTGAGCGACACCAGCATGCTCGGCGCCGACCTGCCATCCCTCACTACAGGCCTGCGCGGCCTGGCTTATTGGGAGGTTGAGGTCACTGGTCCTAACCGCGACCTCCATTCTGGCCACTTTGGCGGCGCTGTAGCCAACCCTATCAACATCCTCTGCGATATAATGAGCAAGATTGTGGGCGCAGACGGCAAAATCACCATCCCCGGCTTCTACGACGACGTATTGCCCGTACCACAAGCCGAGCGAGAGATGATTAGCCAGATTCCTTTTGACGAAGAGAAATACAAAGCCGCTATCGGAGTCAAAGCCCTCAAGGGTGAAGAGGGTTATTCCACCCTCGAGCGCAACAGTTGCCGCCCTTCATTCGACATCTGCGGCATCTGGGGCGGTTATATTGGCGAGGGTGCCAAGACTGTGCTCCCAAGCAAGGCTTTTGCCAAGGTCAGCTGCCGCCTTGTCGCCAACCAGAACCATGCCAAGATTTCTCAACTCTTTATTGATTATATCAAGGCTAACACACCTGACTATGTGCAGGTTAATGTTACCCCTATGCATGGAGGCGAGGGCTATGTCTGCCCTATCGACATGCCCGCATACAAAGCAGCAGAAAAGGGTTTTGAGAAAGCCTTTGGCAAGAAGCCGCTTGCCGTGCGCCGTGGTGGCAGCATACCTATCATCAGCGACTTTGAGAAGATTCTCGGCATCAAGACAGTACTCATGGGCTTCGGCCTCGAGAGTAACGCCATCCACTCTCCAAACGAAAATATTCCGCTCGACATCATCCGCAAGGGCATCGAGGCAGTTGTAGAATTTCACCAGAACTATAAATAAATAAATGGCAGAAAACAGCAGATATAGAACCCCCTCGCCACAAGACGGAAACATCACCCACATACCGCCCCACTCTGCGGATTTGGAAAAGGCCGTTTTGGGTTCCATCATGGTGGACTACTCGGGCTTTGACATCGTAGCAGAAACTCTCAAACCAGAGTCCTTCTACGACAAGAAACACCAATACATCTACGAGGCCATTCGCGATCTCGCTGCCAACGACCAGCCATACGACATTCTGGCCGTCAAGAGCCGTTTGCAAAAAGTCGGCAACTTCGACAAAGCGGGTGGCATGTCATACCTCAGCGACCTCCTTAGAGACGCCACAGGTTCTGCCGGCATCAAGTTCAAGGCTGAAATCATCGCCGAGAAATATATCAAGCGCCAGCTCATCACCTCCACCAGCGAGGTGCAGACTCAAGCATTCGACGAAACCGTAGATGCCAAGGACCTGATGCAAAAGGCACAGGAAGACCTCTACAGCATCAGCCAGGAAGGCCAGCGCAAGGACTACACGCAGATTAACCCTGTGCTCGACCAAGTCTATAACGACATCCAAAAGGCTTCAAACAACAAAGGCGGCATCAGCGGCGTCCCTACCCTCTTTCGCGATCTCGACAAGATTACAGCCGGTTGGCAAAACTCCGACCTCATCATCATCGCAGCCCGCCCTGCCATGGGAAAAACGGCCTTCGCGCTATCCATGGCGCGCAACATTGCCGTCACCCAGAGACTGCCAATGGCATTCTTCAGCCTTGAAATGAGCAACGACCAGCTCGTCAAGCGTCTGGTGGCCAACGTGTGCGAAATCAAGCAGGACAAACTGCGAAGCGGTATGCTTGAGCCATACGAGTGGAAACAGCTTGACTCAAAGATCGGCGAGCTCAAAGACGCTCCCCTCTTTGTAGATGACACCTCATCACTCTCCATCTATGAGCTCCGTACCAAAGCCCGCCGTCTGAAAGCCCAGGCAGGTATTCGCCTCATCATGATCGACTACCTCCAGCTCATGA
>JAZUHM010000450.1:0-5381 GCA_045641725.1 Bacteroidaceae bacterium
CCTTATCTCCTTATCTCCTTCCCTCCTTATCTCCTCAAAAATTATTCCTATTTCCAAATCTATTGCGGCCGCCGTCGATGCGCAGCAAAATAAACAGCAGCAACGTAAAGCCCCACAGAGACGAGCCGCCGTAGCTGAAGAATGGCAAAGGAATGCCGATTACGGGCGTGATGCCCATCACCATTCCTACATTGATAAAGACGTGGAATAAGAAGATGCTCACAACGCAGTAGCCGTAGATGCGCCCCATCTTCGACGTCTGGCGCTCGGAGATAAATATCAGGCGCAAAATCAACGCCAGATAAAGCAGCAGCACAAAAGCACTGCCCACGAATCCGTGCTCCTCGCCCACTGTGCAGAAGATAAAGTCGGTGTGCTGCTCGGGCACGTATTTCAGCTTTGTCTGCGTTCCCTTGAGAAATCCCTTGCCCGTGAGGCCGCCCGAACCGATTGCGATCTCGCTCTGGTGCACATTATACCCCGCGCCGCTGAGGTCCTCCTCAAGACCGAGCAGCACGTTGATACGCTTCTGCTGGTGCTCCTGCATGTGGTCGAGCACAAAACTGGCCGAATATATCATTACCACAGAGCCAAGCGCAAACGCCGCGATAAGCGCAAGCCGCTTGTTGGCCTCGCGCAATGCAAAAACCAGCAGATACACCGCTACGCCTATCGCATTGGCCAACAAAAACCAGCCGAGTTCGATAGGATTATATATAAGGTAGGCAACGACGCCCGTCAAGATGACGGCTGCACCATAGAGAAAGACCCGCTTGACGTGAGTGCGGCCCTTGTCGTACAAGAACAAGAGAAGCGCCGTAAAAAGCCACACCAAGGTCAGCACGCTGACGCGGCCCACAGTGAAAGAGCCCTCAAAAAACGGTTCGTTAAACTTGAGACCTACCACGAAATACACCACTGCCGCCAGCGCCACAAAGAGCACACTGCCGCTCATTCCCTCACGATAGAACACTAGGAAGAAAGCGAAATAAACCAGTGCGGAGCCCGTCTCGCGCTGCAGGAAAATCAGCAATACCGGCAGCAGCACGATTATCAGCGCCTTGATAAACATGCGCCGGTCCTTGACTGAAAAATTTATCTTGCCCATAAAATGAGCCAGGGCCAACGCCGTGGCGCACTTGGCAAACTCTGCCGGCTGCACGTTGACTGGGCCCAGCGAAATCCAGGAATAGGAGCCCTTGACGTTGGACGCAATAAACGGCGTGACGGCCAGAATAAGCACAAAGAGGATGTAAATGACGTTGGCAAAGGTGTCGAAGAACCGGTCGTCAATCAGCAGCAACACAAGGCCGAGACCAAATGAACAGCCGATCCACACGAGCTGCTTGCCGGAGAACTGGCTAAAATCGAAGATGTTTGGCGATTCAAAATTGTAGCTGGCGCCCACCACGCAAAACCAACCCGCCGTCACGAGAAGCAGGTAGATTAAGATTGTCCACCAATCAATTGAGCGCAACACGCCCTTGGCATTATCTTGTGCTGGTACCATAGCCTATAGTTCTTGATGCGAAATCATTAGCTCGGGCCTGTGATGATGGCGAGAGCTGTCCGTTGATATATTGTTCCATGATGAGCGAGCCGATTGGCACGCCGTATGTGGCGCCAAAGCCGCCGTTCTCCACATAGACCGACACGGCAATCTTAGGCTCGTTCATGGGGGCAAAACCCATGAAGATAGAGTGGTCGCGGCCGTGGTTTTGTGCAGTTCCAGTCTTGCCGCAGACCTCAATGCCCGGAATGGCACCGCCGCGACACGTACCACCCATCACGGCAGAACGCATGCCCCTGACAATCAGTTCGTAGTTGGCCTTGTCAACCATCGTGTAATGGCGCTTGGTGAACGTGGTGTCGAGCGCGCGGCCCTCAACACTGCGCACAATATGCGGGGTGTAGTAATAGCCTCGGTTGGCAATGGTGGCGCCAAGATTGGCAATCTGCAGCGGAGTGAGCAGCACCTCGCCCTGACCGATGGCGTCGCTGATGATTGTGGCGCCAGTCCAGCCGCCTGGCTTGTACCATTTGTCATAATAAGCCGAGTTGGGAATAAAGCCGCGCTTCTCGCCAGGGAGATCGATGCCCAATCTGTAGCCAAAGCCCATTGACACCATATAATCCTTCCAGCGAGTGAAGGCTTTCTCGTACGAGCCGTAGCGGCCCTTGGAAATCATGTGATAGAATCCCCAGCAGAAATAGCCGTTGCACGAGGTCTGCACAGCGCCGTTGAGCTGTATTGGCGAGCCGTGGCCGTGGCATCCCACCTTGAGGCGACCAAGAATAAAGCCGCGATGGCACGGATAGGCCGTTGAGGGAGTAATCACGCCCTCTTGCAGAAACGTGAGACCCTGAGAGGTCTTAAACGTAGAGCCCGGTGGGTATTGGCCCATGATAGCTCGGTTGAGCAATGGCTTATGAGGATTGGCGGCAAGTTCCTTGTAGTTTTTGCCGCGGTCGGCGCCAATCAGCAAATGGGGATCGTAGGACGGCGATGACACCAGACACAGCACCTCGCCCGTAGAAGGCTCTATCGCCACGATAGTGCCTATCTTGCCTCGCAGCAATCGCTCGCCCAAAGCCTGCAAATCCTGGTCGATGGAAAGATACAGATTGCGTCCCGGCGCAGCAGGCACGTCCTTTTTGCCATTTTGATAAGCGCCCTTGATCTGACCCTTTACGTCGCGCAGCAGGATATGCACACCCTTCTGGCCACGCAGGTCTTTCTCATAATATTTCTCTATTCCCAGTTTGCCAATGAGGTCGCCCTGCACATAATACTTGTCGGAATCGATATCTACGGGATCTACCTCGCCCACGTCGCCAAGGAAATGGGCGCCGCAGGTTGTGGAATAACGCCGCACGGTGCGCTGGTCGGGATAAAAGCCATTGAATTTGTAGATCTTCTCTTGAAAAACAGCAAACTGCTCTGGCGGCACCTGACTCAAGAAAAGCTGCGGAGAATATCGCGAATAACCCGGATTGAGATTGCGATCCTTGATTTTCTCCATGCGGCTGATATATTCTTCCTTGGTTATGCCGATGGTCTTGCAGAAGTCCAAGGTATCGATGCCGCGCTGTTCGTCCATGATGACCATAATGCTGTAAGACAGTTCGTTGTAAACCATCAGCGTACTGTCGCGATCGTAAATCAAACCGCGGGAAGGATATTGGATTTTCTTGAAAAAAGCGTTGGAATCGGCGTCCTTTTTATACTCATCGCTAAAGACCTGAAGCGTCAGCAGGCGCACAATATACGCCAGCACCACCACCACTGCCATAAGGGCAATGATATACTTACGCTTGTCAAATTCCAGATTTTTCACAACGATTATAAAAGATTCAACTCAATACTAATTTAAATTTACAACACCTCTGACTATTGCGATTTCTTTTTGTAGAAATTGCTTCGAATGCTATCAAAAGCCCAGATTATCAGCATCGTGAGCAATGTGCTGCCGCCAATATTGATAAACGTGTCGGCAAGATTGAACACCGAGAAATTCTCAAGCATGTAGAACACCACGTTTTGAATCAGCACGCCCACAAAAACATAGCGCAAGAACGGCAGCAGGCCCAACGAACTGATTGAGGGAGTAAACGCCTCGGTTTCGTAGTCCTCCTTGCTCGCACCGCTGAGCAGCGCAAACAGCCAATCCTGGCACAAGGCCACCAAAGTCAGCGACGCAGCCATCATGCCGGGCGTATTGGCAAACATATCCTGCACCAAACCTATCAAAAAGCCCAGCAGCAGTTTCACCAGCTTGGGGCTTTTCACGGGCAGCACCATCAGCAGATAAGCGCCAAGCAGCGGCGTGGCATAACCATAAAAGTTGATATGGTTAAACACCAGCACCTGCAGCGCCAGCATCAGTATGATGAGTAATGTGTGTCGGATGTATGCTTGTGTCATTTGGTCTTGATTATTGCGGGATAGCGTTATGCGTGACTAAGCCTCGGCCTGCGGCTATTGCAGTTTGCCGCCGGGCGCCTGCATCTTCACAAACACGCTGTCGAGTTCTGGCTTCGAGATATTCTCTATCACGCGGACATCGCGGATATTGGCGAAATTGGTGCCCAGATTAACCTCCAGCTGCATCGTATTGCCGTCGCCGCTGTCGCTTATCTTGTGGATTCTGCCCACGAAGATGCCTGAGGGGAAAACGCCCGAGAATCCGCTGGTTTCAATCACGTCGCCCACTTTTGGTTTGGCGTATTGCGGCACATCCACGAGGTTTGCGTAGAATGTGCTGCCGCCGTTCCACTTGAGGAAACCATAATAGTCTGTGCGACGAATGCGGCAACTGATATTTGACTTGTAATTGATGATTGGCAATACGAGCGAATGGTGCAGATTTACCATGCAGACAATGCCCACTACGCCGCCGCCACCAACAACGCCCATCTCGGGCTTAATGCCGTCGAGCGAGCCTTTGTCTATCACGAGATAATTGTCGTTTTTGTTGATAGATGCCGACACGATCTTGGCATCATACAGGTGGTAGGGGCTGAGAGTATCGAGCACAGTGCGCTCGGTGAAAGACGTGTCGCGCGACATCTCGCGGAGTTGCTCGCGGAGCTGCGCCGCCTCCATCTCCAGCTGCGTATTGCGGTCGGTGAGCTGCTGATTGACGTTGCTCAGATTGACAAACGCATTTATCTGCTGATACACGCCATTGACCTCAGCGGCAATATCGTTGGCTTGCGAAAACCACACGCTGCCCTGATAGCTGTTGAATCTGAAAAGCAGCACCAGACTGATTATCTCCAGCAGAGCGAAGAAGAACCAGTGGTTATATCTTTTCAAAAAGTCTAACAGGTTGTTCATGTTGTTGAGGCGATGTGTGCGTTTATCAAACGATGTAGAATGAAGAGCGGCGCTGCTGCAAGCATCTGCCTGCCGTCCGTAGCTTCATTCTACATCTATTACAGTTTCTAAACTATAGCGCTTGCAACGCTATTTATCTCATGAGGAACGAGAATTGGTCGATATTCTTAAGCGCGATGCCAGTACCGCGAGCCACACAGTGCAGTGGGTCTTCGGCCACGTGGAACTGAATATTGATGCGGTCGGTGAGTCGCTTGCCCAATCCGCGGAGCAATGCGCCACCGCCGGTGAGGTAGATGCCATTCTTAACGATATCTGCGTAGAGCTCTGGTGGGGTGTTCTCAAGGGCGCTGAGCACTGCGGTCTCGATTCGCGCAATCGACTTGTCGAGACAGTGGGCAATCTCCTGATAGCACACAGGCACCTCCATAGGCAGTGCGGTAATACGGTTAGGACCATGCACGATATACTCCTCGGGCTCGTCGTCTGGCAAATCTGTCAGGGCTGCGCCGACGTGAATCTTGATACGCTCGGCCATACG
>JAZUHM010000451.1:0-2604 GCA_045641725.1 Bacteroidaceae bacterium
CCAACCCCATCTTTGCCCACAACTTCATGATTCTGGCACCCTCGGGGCTTAAGTCGTCCATCATCCCATCGCTCAAGAAGATTCAGAACTTCGACCCCTCTTGGGTGCTGCCCGAGCCTGCGGCCTCCAACATCCGCCGGATGATTAAGTTTGAGGTGCTCGACGAGCAGAAGAGTGCCAAGAAGAGCAACCGCATCAAGAACCCCAATGCCCAGAAGATTAATATGCACCTGGCCACCGAGGGCGAAAACCTCATGGGCTTGGTGGCAGTCACCAATGCCGAGAAGGTCATTCTCGACCGCTTAGACAAAGACACTCAGGCGGCTCTGCTTAGTAAAGATGAACTCGACAAGATGAAGGTCGCCAACGAGCTGCGACACATCATCGGTCAGATTCCTCACCTGGCCACTTTTGTGGATGAGGTGCACCATGCCGCCGATAGCGAAATCAAACTGCGCCAGGTAGTCACACAATGGGCTGAGTCGCAGAACTTCAACTGTATGCTGCGTTTCTCTGGCACACCGTATCTGGACAAAGCCGAGAAGGTGGACATGACCGAAACTATCACCGTCAGCAATACCGACTTGTCAAACGTAGTGTATCACTACCCGCTGATTGATGGAATTGGCAACTTCCTTAAATATCCCGACATTCGCACTGCCGATGCCGACTCCGACACCATTATCCGCAATGGCCTGACTCATTTCCTCGACAAGTTCAAGGACAAGGTATATCCCGGTGGCCTATGTGCCAAAATGGCCATCTATTGCGGCAAGATCGAGACTTTGGAAGAGCGCATCTATCCTTTGGTATCCACTATATTGCAATCATATAATATCAATCCTGCCGAGGCCGTGCTGAAATACCACGACGGCAACAAGCAATATCCTGCCCCCGAGGGTGCCGAAGCCGCCTTTGCCGCCCTCGATACCGCCATGTCCCGGATCCGGGTTGTGCTGTTGGTGCAGATTGGCAAGGAAGGTTGGGACTGTCGCAGTCTCACGGGGGTGATACTCTCCCAGCAGGGCGACTGCCCCAAGAACATGGTGTTGCAGACCAGCTGCCGATGCCTACGACAGGTAGAGCGCGGCAAAGCCGAAGAGGCTGTCATTTGGCTCAACAAGTACAATGCCGACACCCTCAACGCTCAGCTGTCCAAGACGCAAAACACCTCTGTCAAGGAGCTGAACGCCAAGATGGCCGAAGAGCCTATCCAGATTAGTCGCTACTCTCGCATGGAGGTGCAGAAGGTGCCGCCCATCCAGTTTTATCAGCTCAAGGTGACATACAATACGCTTACCACAGAGGAGTCGCCCGACACGCAGCGTCGCTTGGAGGATGACTGCCTGGTTGAGCGTTCCAGCACTTTGGTTTCGGTGCAAGACTTGGAGGGCAACATCACCCAAACCTACGCCATCAATCCTGACCAAGGCGCACCAATCACCTTCCGCGAATGGCTCAACACCATCGCCAAAGAGAGCCTGGGAACCCTCCCGCTCTCAGACTTGAAGAAATACGAGATCCCTCTACGATCTCTCTATGATCGTCTCACGGTCCTCCTACCCGATGGTTGCCATTACAATGAGCGTTACGACCAAGAACGCATCCGCTCACTCGTGCGCCAGGCCTTTGTACCACGCCGCGATTTCACCACCCGCGAGGAAGTTATAACCACCGAGGCCAGTATTCTTCAAATAGAGAAGCTCACCTCGCCCGTCACCACATATCTCGGCGATACCCGCTATCATCCCGACGAGGCCACTGTGCAACGCATACTGGAAGATGACAAGCAGCCTTCCACTATCACTCCCGAGATGCAGCAGGCCATCGATACCCTCAAGGCTTCTGGTGTGTCCATACCCGACTATATGCAGGGCAAAGACAAACAGCCCGAATGCCGCCATACCTACCACTACCTGCCCTATCGGTTCGACAGCAAGCTTGAAAAAGAATATCTTCAAAACGCCTTGGCTTGTATCGGTGATCAACCCTTGGAGGTGTATTACAATGGCGACGATACCCTCACCGAGTTCAAGATTGACTGCTTCAAGCACAATGGTCGCTACTGGGTGCGTATCGGAAAGTATGTGCCCGACTTCCTCGTCCTCAGTCGCAATGCCGAGGGTGGCATCCACAAGGTCATCATCGTTGAGACCAAGGGCGAAGGCTTTGCAGCCAAGTTTGCCGACCGCCGTAAGTTCATGGAAACCCAGTTCATCAAGCAGAACAACGAGAAGTTCGGCTATCACCGCTTCGAGTTCCTGTATATTGAGGACACCCTCAGCCCCGAGAAGCGCAAGCAGAAACTCTTCGAGGTCATCAATAGTTTTTTCAAAGAGGAGGAATAAAAGCCATGACCAAGATTCAATACATATACAGAATAACTCATATTGAGAATATCCCACATATCCTCCAGTATGGTATCACTTCCCACAACTCACCTAATAAGAATCCTAATTATAAGAACATAGGTGAAAAGTCATTAATTGATGTTAGAGAATCTATGAAGGTAGATGTTGGCGGACGAGAAGTTGACCTAAAAGACTATACACCATTTTATTTCGGAACCAAAATGCCAATGTTGTATATTGTGCAGAATGGTTT
>JAZUHM010000452.1:0-5560 GCA_045641725.1 Bacteroidaceae bacterium
TTAACATGCCTCACTGGCGCACCGGCAACAAGTGGAATGCATATCCTATGTACGACTATACCCACGGCCAGTGCGACTATTGGGAAGGCGTTACCCACTCGTTATGTACGTTGGAGTTTGTCAGCCACCGTCCGCTCTACGATTTGTTTGTGGATTGGGCCAAGCAGGTTGAGGGCAACGACCAGCCGCTTGACGACAACCGCCCACGCCAGACCGAGTTCAACAAACTTAATCTTACCCACATCCTTCTGAGCAAGCGCAACCTCTTGATGCTCGTCAAGGAAGGCGTGGTAGATGGATGGGACGACCCACGCATGCCGACCATCAGCGGATTCCGCCGCAGAGGTTATTCGCCTGAGAGTATCATCAAGTTTATCGACAAGATTGGCTACACCACCTTTGACGCCCTCAACGAGATGGCACTGATGGAAAGTGCTGTACGCGAAGACCTTAACGACAGAGCTACTCGTGTGAGCGCTGTATTAAATCCCGTAAAACTCATCATTACCAACTATCCGGAGGGACAGGTTGAGCAGATGACCGCAGTCAACAATCCCGAGCACCCAGAAGATGGCACACACGAAATCAGCTTCAGCCGCGAACTGTGGATTGAGCGTGACGACTTCATGGAAGATGCCCCAAAGAAATTCTTCCGTCTGGGCCCTGGCAAGGAAGTAAGACTGAAGAATGCCTATATCATCAAGTGCCCAGAGGAGAATTGCTGCAAAAAAGATGCTGACGGCAACATCATAGAGATTTATGCAGAATACGACCCCGACACAAAAAGCGGCATGCCTGGCGCAGACCGCAAAATCAAGGGTAAAACCTTGCATTGGGTGAGCGCCGACCACTGCGTTAAGGCCGAGGTAAGAAACTACGACCGCCTGTGGATGGTAGAGAATCCTCGCGACGAGGTTGCCAACTACTCTAAGAGTCAAGGCAAGGATCGCATCGACATCAACGACATGCGTCAGTTCCTCAACCCCAACTCGCTTGAGGTAAAAGAGGCTTATGTTGAGTCATGGCTCACCACTCGCAAGCCACTCGACTATCTGCAGTTCCAGCGCATTGGATATTATAATGTTGACCAGGATTCTACTCCGGACCACTTGGTTTTCAACAAGACTGTGGGCCTGAAAGACACATGGAAAAAGAACTAATCACACCTGTAGCAAAAATAATGAGAAAACTTGCCCTCATACTGACTCTGCTTGCAGCCCTTATTGTGCCAAATGGCATTTGCGCCGCACCCCAGAATTCAACAGTTGCCCCGGCTGAACTTGTAAGCACAAAAGATAGCGGACAAGCGAAGCTGGATGCCAGCGCAATAGCTGCGGCACAAACAGATTCTGTTGCGGCACAAACTGATTCCAGCGCACAAACGACAGTTAAAGCTGGCGAAACAGAGGAAAAACACATACTGCAATTCCTCTATGATATGGCCGACGAGATAAACTACTTCTATGTTGTGCTGCTGATGACCGTAGAGAGTTCGTTTATCCCATTCCCGAGCGAAGTGGTTGTGCCTCCTGCCGGATTTATGGCAGCAGAGGGCAATATGAATATCATTCTGGTGATAATCTTTGCCACACTGGGTAGTTTGCTTGGTGCATTTATCAATTATTTCCTCAGCCTTTGGCTTGGCAGAAAGATAGTGTATAAATTTGCAAACAGCAAGTTGGGGCACATCTTCTTGTTAAGCGAGAAAAAGGTGCAGAAAGCAGAGGCCTATTTCGACAAGCACGGAGCTATCGCCACACTCATCGGACGCCTTGTGCCAGCCGTGCGCCAACTGATTTCCATACCAGCGGGCCTGGCAAAAATGGGAATACTCAAATTCACCATCTATACAGGCATCGGTGCAGCTTTGTGGAACACCGTGCTGGCATTGCTCGGCTACTATCTGCACTCGGTAGTTGGCAGCAAAGAAGAGCTTAAGGCTGTATTGTCGGAATATGAAAAGCCCATAGTTATTGTTATATGCGGCATTGCAGTACTGGCTGTAGCATATATAGTTTATCAAACACTGAAGGACAATCGCGCCAAATCAAAAGAACAAGAATAATGCAAATCAAAACCGCTAAATACATATCGAGCGCCATCAGCGTAGATAAATGCCTGAAAACAGAAATGCCCGAATTTGCATTTATCGGCCGCAGCAATGTTGGCAAAAGCAGCCTCATCAACATGCTTACCGGCAATGGCAAGCTGGCAATTACCTCTTCCACACCAGGCAAGACGATGCTCATCAGCCATTTTCTGATAGACGAGTCATGGTATCTGGTCGATTTACCGGGCTATGGCTACGCCAAAAGAAGCAAAACAATGCAGCAGCAATTCGACAAGATGATTGACGGATATGTCTGCGAGAGAGAAAACCTTGTAAACCTCTTCCTGCTTATTGACGGCAATATCCCACCACAGAAGATTGACCTTGAGTTTATTGAATTCCTCGGTGAGAACGGCATACCTTTCAGTATCATTTTTACCAAGATGGACAAATCCAAAAAAGGCTCCTTTGGCAAGAATGTAAAAATATTCCTCAACACCCTGCAGGAGCAATGGGAAGAACTGCCGCCGCATTTTTCGGTATCGTCTGCCAAAAATATCGGCAAGCAAGAGGTCTTGAATTATATCGGCACTATACTTGAAGGCTTAAATGATTGATAACAACGAATATCCCTCCCGTCTTTTGCAACAGGCTGTTGACGCATTTGCCTCATTGCCAGGAGTTGGACGACGCACAGCGCTGAGACTGGCTCTCTACATGCTGCGACAGGACAAAGACTCTGTGGCGCGATTCACCAACAGCATCAGCGCATTTAGAGAAGAGGTAAAACGTTGCAAGCACTGCCACAACATCTCCGACACCGAAGTATGCGACATCTGCAACGATCCTAGGCGTGACCGCTCAGTGGTATGCGTGGTGCAGAATGTGCAGGATGTAATTGCCATTGAGCACACACAGCAATACAGAGGTTTGTACCACGTATTGGGAGGCATTATATCACCTATGGATGGCATTGGCCCTGCCGACTTGTTTATAGACAGCCTTGTAGAGCGCGTAGCAGCAGGCGACATAAAGGAAGTTATTCTCGCCCTGAGTTCAACCACCGACGGCGAAACCACAAACTTCTTTATCAGTCGCAAACTACAGCCTTTCGACATCAAGATTACTGCAATAGCCCGAGGTATTTCTGTGGGAGAAGAACTGGAATACACAGACGAAATAACTCTTGGGCGCTCAATTATCAACCGAGTTGAATTAAAATAAAGCACAAATGAAGACAAGTATAATAATGTATATAGCAATATGGGTGATTGCCCTGACAATAGCCGCACTTGGCTTTGCAGGGGTTATTGAATTGCCCACAAAAAACGAGTTGAGCAATGGCAGCCTCACATACATGCTCAGCATCGCAACTATTGGTTTAAGCCTGATTACTGCATATTTTGCCATGCGAGTATTCAATCTCTCTGCCATAAAAATGTATATCATTAAGGCCAAGCCCGAGCAACAAGTTTTGCGATATCATGTTATCTGCCGTTTGAGAATAATTGCCATAGCCATCACAATCTTTTTTGACGCTGCGACATATTTACTCACAGCGGACACGTCCAGTCTATATCTGAGCGCAATCATGCTTGTTGCCCTCATGTTTTGCTGCCCCCGACAGAGTGAGTTAAATGATTTGACCAATATAACTCCAGAATCCAAATAGCTTTCCTCACAAAATGCAACTGACAATCATTATAGTAAACTATAACGTCAAACACTATTTATATCAGTGCTTGGAGTCGTTGCGCCGTGCTGCCAAAGGTATAGAATGGGAAGTTGTGGTGGTGGACAACAACTCTTCAGACGGATCGCTCGAATATCTGGACCAGACATATCCCGAGGGCAGTTTTCCCGAATTACGAGTCATTGCCAACAATCACAACCCAGGTTTTGGCAAAGCTAATAATCAGGCTTTTCACGAAACCACTGGCGAATATGTGCTCTATATCAATCCCGACACATTTGTTTGTGAAAACACCCTCAGCGAGTGCCTTGATTTCATGGCCGCTCATCCTGATGCGGGGTGTCTGGGAGTGAAAATGCACAATGCCGATGGCTCTTTTGCAATGGAGTCGCGTCGCGGCATCCCTACCCCATGGGCATCATTCTGCAAAGTTACGCGACTCAGCAAACTCTTTCCCAAAAGCAAGGTTTTTGGCAGATATTATATGCAGCATTTGCCAGTAGATGAGCCCGCCATCGTGGAGATTATCTCTGGCGCCTTTATGATGGTCAGACGCGACATTGTCAGCCAGGTTGGCATCTTCGACGAAGACTTTTTTATGTATTGCGAAGACACAGACCTCTCCTACCGCATGATTAAGGCTGGCTACCACAACTATTACCTGCCTGCACACATCCTCCACTACAAGGGCGAGTCAACGCGCAAATACTCATACACTTTTGTCAACACGTTCTACAAAGCCATTCTAATCTTTTTCCGCAAGCACTATAACCATCAATTCGTGCTACTAAGGATAATCATCTACATGGCTCTGTACTTCCTTGGCGCAATGTCATTTATCTACAGGCAATTGCGCAAACTACGCTATAATATCCACACGGCCATAGCACCACGCAAGACACGCTTCGCCGTACTTACGTCTCAAGACAACATGGCATTAGCAACAAGTTTGCTCTCGCAGCGCACAGACATCGACTACCAGATAAGTACAGACTATATCTCATCTGCCACAGAGATGCACGAGATGCTCGCCAGCTACTCTCCCGACTACATTGTCTATGACACCAGCATCTACAGCTACGACCGCATTCTTTCTCTAGCAGCGGCCATGCCTGCAAAACCGGCGCCATCTATAGGCACATTATTCCCTCGGGAACACATGATATTGACAAACCTCTTTATCTTCACAAAATGAGAGCACCTTTACTGACATCAGCCAGACTCAGACTTCGCGCAATAGAGCCCGAAGACGCGATGCTCATGTTCCGCCACGAAAACGACACAACTCAATGGGACTCGTCAGCCACTTTGCAGCCTATCTCTCGCAGCAGCATACGTCAGTTTATCAGCGCATCTACAGGCGACATATACACCGACGGCCAACTGCGCCTTGTGGTTGAAGCCATAGACAACAAGATAAATACCAGCCAAGAACAGACTGATGCCAATCCCGGTGACGCGGCTTTATATCACCCCATAGGTTTTGTCGATCTCACAGATTTTTCCGCCCGCCACTTACGCGCAGAAGTTGGCATAGCTATTCTTCCGCAATTTCAAAATATGGGATTTGGCCAAGAAGCCCTTTCACTTCTTGAACAATATGCCCGCGACATGCTATTCATCCATCAGCTTTATGCTTATGTGTCAGAAAACAATGCGGGAGGTAAGCACTTGTTCATCAAGTCTGGCTACCTGCATACAGGCACACTCAAAGACTGGTTGCGCACAGGCGACGTGCATGTTTCTGTAGATTTTTTCCAAAAAATACTGGTTAAAACCGGCTCAGTGGAAAAATACTGGGGGTAGCTAATTGATAT
>JAZUHM010000453.1:0-2777 GCA_045641725.1 Bacteroidaceae bacterium
TGCAAGAAACTAGAGTTCCTCGGTTCGTCGTGCATCTATCCGCGCATGGCTCCACAGCCAATGCCAGAATCATGCCTGCTCACCTCAGAACTGGAAAAAACCAACGAGGCATACGCACTTGCCAAAATCAGCGGCCTAAAATATTGCGAGTTCCTCAATCGCCAGTACGGCACAGACTACATCTCAGTCATGCCGACCAACCTCTACGGCCCCAACGACAACTACCACCCCACCCACAGCCATGTATTGCCGGCCCTGATACGCCGATTCCACGAAGCCAAGGCCAACGGACTGAGCGAAGTGACATGCTGGGGCGACGGCAGCCCATTGCGCGAGTTTTTGTACGTTGACGACCTGGCAAACCTGTGCGTGTTTCTCATGAACAACTATAGCGGCAATGAGACCGTAAACGCCGGCACAGGCAAGGAACTCACCATCAAGGAACTCACCGAGCTCGTAAGCAAAGTCATCGGATACGAAGGCAAGATTCTGTGGGATTCCTCTAAACCCAACGGCACACCACGCAAACTGCTCGACGTATCCAAGGCAGCATCGCTCGGCTGGACATACAAGACCGAACTTGAAGACGGCATCAAGCTGGCATACGAAGATTTCCTCAACAACCCCATGCGAGCCGAGAGATAACAAGCTCAAATGCGAGCTGAGTTGCTGGCTGACGGCTCAAAAGAATGCTAATAATAGAATTCAAAAGAGCCATTTGATTTTAAGTCACCGCCCCGTCCCTTCAAAGTCACCGCGCGGTGACATTGGTGTCATCGGGCGGTGACTTTAATGTCATCGGGCGGTGACTTTATTTTTGTGCGCAGTAAAATCGCGCCCGCCCGCAGAAATGTAGTTTTGTTCCGAATTATTTTGTGTCACCCGTGGGTGACGCTAATGTCACCCATGAGTGACTTTAATGTCACCCACGGGTGACTTTGAAGTCATTCACGGGTGACACAAATTCAAATCGCCATTTGATAGAGTTTGTGCGTGAATCGTCTGCCGCCTTGTGTAAAAGAAAATCACCCTCACTGCCAACGGAGGGACAAATTACCGCCCCAGGATATCTTGCAGTTGCTTGACATTGCCGCCTTCGTCGTCCCAGCCGACGATGTATTTTATCAGTTTGCCGTCGCGCCCGAATATTAAATAATGTGGGATGGCGCCGTTATAACCGGGTATGTTCATACGCTTGATGTCGGCCTTGGTAAAGATGAAGTGGTCGCCATGATGCGTCTGCTTCAACTCAAGGAAACCTTCGGTAGAAGAGCTGTTGTCGGTGATGTAAACGAAGTCAACTCCGCGCTTTTCAAAGTCTTCCTTGTAGGTTTCCATCTCCTTGATGCCCATTCGGCAAGGGCCGCACCATGTGGCCCAAAAGTCAACATACACAATCTTGCCATGATGGCGATCTACAATCTGCTGGAGCCATGTAGCAGGCTCACCCTTAGGCTGCCAGTTATCGTCAAGGGCATCTGACTTGCCATGAGTGGCATCCAGGACTTTGGCTTTAAGTTCAAAGAGAGGCTGCTGAAATTCTGGCGACAATTTCTTGATATCTTCTGTCGGCACATTGCGAAAAGCCCTGAGCTCAGCTACCATCTCCTCCACCTTGAGGCGCTCCTGCAGATACTTGCCAAGAGGCGTCTCGGTCAGGCCATTTGCCTCCATATAATCATAATGCTCTGTGCCAAAAATTAAAGCACCATTGATGCTGAGAGGGAAGATTAACGATTTGGCATGAGGGTCCTGCAGGGTCACCTGAGCCTTATAGCCCTCCAATTGTGCAGAGTCACACTTGGCAAACTGCTCCTTATAAAACATGTAAGCGCCGAGGTTTCTCAAATAATTAAACTCCATTATCATCTGCAGATGTGCTTTTTCATCAGCACTAAAAGAAGACGCCTTAATCGTATCCAGACGCGCCGAATGCTTCTGCCATTCACGCTCGCGGAAATCCACGTAACTCTCGTCGGGATGCGCCTCAAGATACTTCGTGTCAATAGTCATCGCATCCCATTGCAGTTTGCTCGAAAGGGCTTTGAATTCAGGAGTCCTTTGGAAGTAACGACCCTTGATTGTCAATGCGTTGCGGTTCTCGTAATCCATCTCAATGTCAATCGTATCGCCCGGACACAAAATCATCGGCATCGACTGATCGCAAACGCTGAAATTAAAATTCATTGGCCAGCACATATCCCACTTCATGCAGAAATTGCCAAGCGTGTCCACCTGGTCGTAAGGCCATGGCTCCGACTTAACGTTAGATGCCCCGCCCCACACTTCAAGCACATACTTGCGGTCGGCAGGCATGTTGGTCACATGACCACGAATCACAGTGGTGGCATACTTGCGCGGCCAATCGCGCTGCGCGCTCAAATTAGTAGCCGCAATGATAATAAATAATGCAATCAATAATCGTTTCATTGGTTCTTTGTTTGTCAAACTAATTATTTAACGCAGATTCTTTAGTAATATTGCACTCTATGACTTTAAAAAATCAAATGCGCTCAAACTTTTTGTAAGAGCGCATTTGATCAAAGTAAAATATAATTCAAATCAAATTATTATTCTATGCCATATTCTTGCCATGACTTAATCGCAAGATCGTCGAGTGACAGATTGCAGAAGGCATTGATAAATGCTGTGGCAAGACGTGGATTGGTAATAAGCGTAACATTAAGGTCGATTGACGCACGGCGAATCTTATATCCGTTGGTCAATTCCTTTGGTGTGAGGTCTTTAGGTATATTGACAACCATATCAATCTTCTT
>JAZUHM010000454.1:0-3843 GCA_045641725.1 Bacteroidaceae bacterium
GTTCACAGCGGTGTGAACGATTGTTCACAGCGGTGTGAACGATTGTTCACAGCGGTGTGAACGGTTGTTCACAGCGCTGTGAACTGAAATTAGCACGAAGTTTGTGTTTTTCAGGGCGCAGTTTGGTTGCGCCAGGGCGAAGAAATACCCCCCGAGAGTGTGGGCTCTCGGGGGGTGTATTGATTGCGAAAATCGACTGTCGATTTTTGGATTGGGGGTGAAGGTTATGCTATACGAGGTGGCGGATGATTTCTTCCTTGTCGCCTGGAAGCATGTCGATCACTGGGATTTCAATCATGGTATAGGCGCCTGGCTGCTGCTTGAGCGATGCGCGGGCTACGTTGACCAGCACCTGTGCGGTGAGGCCTGGGTTGTTGATTTTCATATTGAACTCAAAGAGCTGGTTGTGGGTCTTGCCGCTCACGCCCTTGCGCACGAGGTTCACGCCGTGGCCTACGTCGTTGAGGGCATCTACCGACTCTACCTGGAACACGTGGGTCTCGTCGCTGGCGAAGTATGGGTCGGCCTTGATGGCTGCTGTAACTGTCTCAAGGTCAGCGCCTTCCTCAAGCTCCACATACACCATGCGGCGGTGGATGCCTTCGCCTACTGGAATTGTCATTGAGAGTGCGTCCTTAACACCGGCCTTGCTGCGCACGCAAACGCTGTGGCCCATTGAACGGCCCGGGCCGAAGTTGGTGTAGCTGATGCCCTTTGGCGCGAGGCTCTCCATGAGTGTGCGGACGATCGAGTCTGAACCCGGATCCCAACCGGCGGAGATGATGCTGACTGCACCATATTTCTTGGCCTCGGCGTCGAGCGAACGACGGAGGTCAACGATCTGGCCGTGGATGTCGAATGAATCTACTGTATTGATGCCCAGTGCGAGGCACTCCTTGGCATACTGCTCTACGGAGCGGGTCGGGGTGGCCAGGATGGCTACCTGCACGCCTGGGAGTTCCTTGATGCTGCCTACTACCGGGTAGTTGGCGAGTTCTGCCGGCTTGTCGTTCACATTACGACGTACAATACCTACACACTCCATGTCTGTAGAGGCCTCAATGGCCTGGAGGGTGTACTTTCCGATGTTGCCATAACCAACGATGGCTGCTTTGATCTTTGTCATAGTATTATTGGTTTGATAGTTTGTTGCGATATGATATTACTGTCTTGATTTCGGCGTAGCTGATGCTGTCGGGCAGGGCCGCCTTGAGGTCGCTGAGATGGAAACTGGCCTCAAACGAATCGATGGCGCCCTCTATCTGCGCCTGATGCTCGGCCGAGACGACCTCGCGTATGTCGATCAAGCCGCGCTCCACGAGTTTGGCCATGTGGGTCTCCATTGTGCTGACAGAGAAGCCGCGCTCCTGGGCTATCTGCTCAAAGGTAAGGCCCT
Organism: Bacteroidaceae bacterium; assembly: GCA_045641725.1. GTDB lineage: Bacteria > Bacteroidota > Bacteroidia > Bacteroidales > Bacteroidaceae > UBA6382. Next base: position 1,397 of record JAZUHM010000454.1, read on the forward strand.
GCTTATAGAGTTCATAGGTCTTCTCATAGGAGTCGGGGCCCTTGGGCTTGGGCGCCTTGGCAGGCTTGGCGGGCTTAGGTGCGGCGGACTCGGAGCTGCCGGCTGGTTCTGCGGTCTTCTTGGGCTTTGATGGCTTTGAAGACTTGCCGCCAAGGTCTATCACCTCGAGCTCGGCGCGCGCCTTGCTGTCGAGATAGCCGGCCACCGACATGCCCTCTTCCGAAGCGCGACGCAGCGTGGCCACCTTGAGGCGGATAGCCTGCGCCAGGCGGGTCACGGCGTTGGCAAACTGTTTCTGCGCTTCCTTATTGCTAAACGAAAGCTTGGTGTGGGCCATAATGGGGATTATGCTCTCGCACACCTGGTTGAGGAAATAATTGGCGGCGGACTTGACGCGCTGCTGCAGGGAGTCGTCGGCTGTGCAATCGGGCGCCGCATTTATCATTGCGATGTACTGCACCGCAAAGCGCTGGCTATAGTCGCGCATATCGACACTGAAGAGCCGCAGCGCCTTCTCCAGATTTGGCACAAAGGCCTGCTGCGCCAGCATCGGGTACTTCTTCACCACTTCCATCATGTGCGCCAAGGCGTCGCTCAAGGGCGTGAAATCAAACAACTCATTGAGCAGCGTGGCAAAATACTGCTGCTTAAAGACCGGAAGATACTGCTCGTTGCTATCAGCGCGGCTCAGTGCCGCAGCCGTGTAGCTTTCCACATACGGGTCGCAGATAATCGAGGCCGTATTGATAGGACTGCTCAGCACCAGGCCCTCCAGCGTGCGGCAACGGCTGAGCGCCACATAAGCCTGGCCGTGGGCAAAGGAATGATTGATGTCGAGCACCGCATGGTCGAAGGTCAGGCCCTGGCTCTTGTGCACAGTAATGGCCCACGCCAATCGCAGCGGTATCTGGGTGAAGGTGCCGTCGCTTTTTTCAACCAACTGGCCTTCTTTGTCGAGCTCATAGCGCATATTCTGCCACTCCACGGGATTTACCACGACCACATCGCCATTGTCGTTGCAGGTGACAGTGATGCCATCTTCGCCAAAATCCGTAATGCGGCCTATGCGACCATTATAATAGGCGCGCTGGCCAGAAGGGTCGTTCTTGATAAACATCACCTGGGCGTCCTTCTTGAGCTCCAGCAGCACCGGCGCCGGATAAGAGTATTCAGGGAAATTACCCTCAATCTCCGCCTCAAAAGTGTGGACCTCGCCCGTCAACTCCGCGAGCCGCTTCTGGTTAAAGGAATTGGCCATCGCATTGTGAGTGGTCAGGCGAATCCAGCCCTCGTCGTCGTTAGGCACAAAATTGGGCACATAGCGCCCATTGAGCCTCTGCACCGACTGCAGAGTGAGCGTGTTGGTGCGTATCTGCGAAAGAATATTGATAAACTCCTCGTTGGTCTGGCGATAGATTTTCTTCAGTTCGATAGTGACATAAGGAGTCTGCTGCAAGGCCTTGGAAGAAAAGAAATAAGGCGTGTCGTATTCCGTCTTGAGGATATTCCACTCCTCGTCGCGGGCCACAGGCGCCAACTGCTGCAAGTCGCCAATCATTAGCAACTGCACGCCACCAAAGGGGCGCGTCCTGTCGCGATAGGAACGCAGCACGCGGTCAATCTCGTCCAGCAAATCGCAGCGCACCATACTGATTTCGTCAATTACCAAGAGGTCGAGGGTGCGCATGATGTTCTTCTTCATCTCGCTCATGCGGTAATGCACCTTGCGCTCCTCTGCGCGGTCTCTGGCGCCCGGCAAATGCAGACCCGGCGCGATCTGGAAAAAGGAATGAATCGTCACGCCCTGAGCATTGATGGCAGCCACACCCGTCGGGGCCACCACCACCATGCGCTTAGGCTGGTCAGCCTTAAGCTGGCGCAAAAAGGTAGTCTTGCCCGTGCCGGCGCGACCGGTCAGAAAGATACTCTGGCTGGTAAACTCCACATACTGGCGTGCTAATACTAATTCTCGGTTCTCGCTCATACTAATTTGCAAAGATACACTTTTATTTCCATCCCCCAAAACAACAATGCACACTTTTAGTCCATAATACTGAAAAAAGTTATTTCGCGCCGCAAATTCCCGCAAAAACGTCACATTTTTGCCACCGCAAGTCACAATTTGCGCATTCCGCGCACCAAAAGCGACAAGCAGGTTTATTTACGGCCGGTGAGGACGTTGGCGAGAGAGGGAACAATCATGTGGAGCAGAACATAAGCCGCAGCACAAATGGCGGCGGCCAGTAGGCCTGTGGCGAAGAACTCGCCAATGCAGCGCCAGATGTTTGAGCTGTCTGTCCAAAGCAAACTTTTGCACCACTCCACCGGGCGGCAACCGAGCCACGGGATAGGCAGCGTGTGCACGGCAAAAACAAAAAATGAAGCCGGCGCACTCCACGACGACTCATACGTACCGGCCGTCTCCCGTGCCACAAAAGCATACACAC
>JAZUHM010000455.1:0-4520 GCA_045641725.1 Bacteroidaceae bacterium
ATCTTCTAACGCAGCTGCTGAATCTTTCAATGCAAAAATCAAGGCGTTTAGAGCTTCATTAAGAGGCATTGTCGACGAAAAGTTCTTCCTCTTCAGACTTGCAAAGATTTATGCTTACCCCCACTAAATTTCCACTGAGCCAAACAAACACCGCAAGCATGGTTTTAAAACGTCAATGGCCACGAATTATCCGAAAATTTTAGCTAAGATCATCGGTAATCTTAGCTAAAATTACAGAAAAGAATGCTGTGATGAATGAATATAGTGTGGCTCTGAGGGTGCCACAATCTAGTTTGCGCAATGGCTCCCTCCTTCCTTTCGGAGGGAGAGGGGAGGGTTTTGGTTTTATTTTGCTGTAAAGCTGGTTACGTTTGTTTGTCCTTTGGCACTGCTGCCAAGATAGAGGCCATGGAAGGCGGTGGCGGCGTCGGTGGGTTGCTGGGTACTGTATGTCAGGGTGTAGGTTGCACCCTTTGTCATGCCAGGGGTGGTAAACATTGAGCAACTGCTGCTGACATTACCTTCAAAGCTGTAGGTCACTAGATTGTTGCCGTTGTTATCGGCCAGAGTATAGTAGCGTCCTGTTTGATAGCTGATGGTGGGGCTAGTGATGAAGGCGTAGCCTTGCGCAGCATTGCTGATAGTGGCTGTGCTTGAGCCTCCCTGATTGCCTCCTGCGCTGATGGCAAGTCCGTTGCCAGTGATTTGTATGTAGTTGTTGCCGTCGCAGTCAAATCCCATCTCTGCTCCTCCACGGGTGGAATAGGTAAACACATAACCATTGCCGATTATTATGGCTCCGGTGCGTCCGTAGTTGGAGTCGATTGCGTCGTTGCCTGTGGAGGCGCATACGGTGATGCCTCCGTTGAAGGCTATGGGGCCGCTGCAATTGATGGCGTCGTCGTAGCATTTGAGGTAGTGGCGGCCGCCTGCTATGTTGATGCTGGTCTTTGATTCAATGCCTTCGGCTCCGTCAGTAGCAGTGGTGATGGTTGTTTCGCCAGCGTAGATGTTTATTGCCCCCTGAGCTTTGATAGCTTTGGCTGACGAACCGCTGGCTGAAGTGTTACCTCCAGGGCCTGGACGTGTGCCACCGCCCGGACGAGTGCCGCCTCCAGTGGTGCCACCTGTTGTGCCGCCACTGGTGGAGGAGGTATATTTTGCTCCTGTAGTGGATGCGGTAAGGGTTGGGCCTTGGTTGGTGTCTTGGTTGCCAAGGGTGAGGGTGCCATCGGTCTTGATGCATTTGCCTCCTGCTCCTGTGGCGGAGAGCAGGAGTGTGCCACCGAGGATGGTGGCTGACTCGTCGGTGCTGATACATTTGGCCGTCTGCACGTCGGTGCCTTCGGTGAGAGGTGTGCCAGAGTTGGTGATGGATATTTGGCCTGCTTCAATGTTGATGTCGTTAGCCTTCATGCCTTTGCTGCCTGTGCCGCTCATGGTTATGTTGAGGGTGGGCTCGGCTTTCTCTTGATTGATGCAGATGGTAGCGTCGGCCTTGATGGCAGCAGCGTCGCTGGCGGAGGAATTGATGGTAAATTGGCCTCCTTGTATGTAGAGGGTGCCGTCGGGGTAGGAGCCGTCGTATTCTGTGTCTTGGCTGAGCTCTGCTTGGATGCCGTCGCCCTCACAGTTGTTGATGGTTACCTCGTAGCCGTTGGCCACAAAATACTGGCCGCAGTGGATGCCGTCGTTTTTAGATGAGAGTATGTTGATAGTGCCATCGGCTTTCTTGAGCTGTATATACTCTTTGGCACTGATAGCGTGGCGAGTGTTGCCAGTCACATTAAGGGTGCCGGCTTTGTCTATCTCAAGATGGCCCTTGCAATAGAGGGCTGCCTTCCAATCGCCATCGCTGCCGTCTGCGAGAGTGTTGATGGTGTTTTTCTTTAGCTCCAGGGCTATGCGCTTGCCGCACTGTATGTCTATGGCTGGTCCGCGAGGGTTTGTGATGCTGACACCGTCGAGCACGATGGTGCTCTTGTATGCCCCATTGTAGAGCAGCGAACCATTCTGCGTCTCGCCCGAGAGTGAGAAGGAGAATTCCGTCTCTGTATTACTGTTGTCTATCACTACGTCGGCCCCGTCAACGGTGGCCTGCACGCCCTGGCAGAAATAGGGGTTGACGATGGAGGCTGAGGAGCCGTCGTATTTCACAGAGAAAGCCGAGGGCAACTCACCGTAACTGAGGTTGACGATGTTGCCCATAGCGATTTCCACAACCTTTCCCCCGGTGGCAATGAGCATAATGTTGCCGTCGTTAGCAAACGCCAGCGAGTCAATATCGGCAGTGGCAACGGCATCAACCATTCCGCCTTGGCGCTGTATCAGTAGTGCGCGCTGTGCTACCGCGCTGATACTCAGGGCAGCGCAGATGATGGTAAGCAATAGTGTTCGTATCATGGCTATTTTACTAGGATTTTTGTAGTATGTCCGTCAACGGTTAAGAGATACACTCCCTGCTTGGTGGGCAGTGATATGAGGCGCTTGCTCTTTGCTTTGCCCCGGGAAATCAGTTTGCCTCGCAGGTCGGTGATGGTGTAAGAATAATTGTCCTTAGGCTGTTTGCCGTCAGCCAGCGAGCCGCTGTCGATAAGATTGCGAATAGCTGTCAACATGCTGCCAAAGTCAATTACAACGATGTCGTCGAGCGCAAAGGTCTGCTGGCTGCCGTCCTTATAGTTAACAACCATATCCGTGTCGGTGTATTTGATACTGAGTATCTCTGAAAGCTCCACCTGGCTCTCGCCTTCCATTTGGTGAATGTTAAGAACCGGCACCTCGTCGTCGGCATGCATCGGTAGCGCCAACAACGCAGCGAGCGCCACCCAGAGTAATCTTGTTGTTTTCATTGCTAATTTCTTTACTTGTTGCAATAATACGTCAGTGTGCAAAATTACGCAGAAAAGACTTACTATACCTTATCTTTTGTGTGTCAAAGATGTTCTTTTCATTACAAAAGCGGGATTTTGGCGTGAGGAAATCATTGTTTTAAGATATTTTCATTACATTTGCCGCGTGATGAGCGACATACATAACATAACGGACCACTTCCTCCCCGACCGTCAGAATTTTGGGGAAATACTTGCCGACAACGAAGAAACATTCTTTGGCGAGAAGATGATAGTGATGCGCGCCAATCGACAGATGCTCTTGCGCACAATAGGCGACGGTGCACCGCATCGACTGAACAACCTGCGCATAGGTCTTTGTATCAAAGGTTGTTCTGACAATCAAGTAAATCTTGAGGCTAGGCGCGTGACTGAAGGAGCTTTGGAATTTTACGGGGCCGGCACTCTGTTTCAATTAAACGATGCTTCGCCCGACTTTTGTGTGCTGGAGATAATCTTTGAACCCTCCTATCTTACCGAATTGCTCAGCGGCAACGTCCCTGCTGTCTTTAGAGCTAAAGCATTAAGCGACTGCGTAGACATTAGCCCTCAAGAGCAACAGCGCTTTAAGCAAATGATGCTACTCTTGGTACAATTAGCCAAGACAGAAGGCGAACTCCATCCCGTGACACGCTCCATGACGCAAACCATCTTGCGTTACACCATCTGTTTGCTACAAAAACATACTAACCGCGACCAACGCGCCCTTACTCGCCAAGAAACAATATTCCACGAATTTGCGCGTCTTGTAACACTCTCCCACGGCCGACAGCGCCGCCACAACTACTATGCCAACCAGCTCAACGTGAGCCAACATTACTTGAGTATAACGGTTAAGCAAGTAAGCGGAATTTCTGCCAAGGAATGGATAGATAGAGTAGTAATTGCTGAAATAAAAATCTTGCTCGTGCATACCACGCTCACCGTCTCGCAGATAGCCCACAAACTCGACTTTCCCTCCGATAGCTTCCTGTGTAAATTCTTTCGTCGCCACGTAGGCCTTACACCAAGAGAGTTTAGGAAAGAGTATATGTGAGGGAAATAAATGCCTTGAAATTTTCATAGCTCGTATATATCTAATATAAAAGGTACGCGTACGATCCCAAATATTAATTTAAGAAAGAGTTTGGTGGTATGAGGGAAATGTCGTACATTTGCAAAAAATATAAGAATCAAAAATAAATGACAGAAAATGAGTTGGTCAGATTATACGGAGGCAATACGCTTATCCAAGACACAGTGGAATCAGCCTGTAACTCCACAGGAAGCAGTGGAACAACAGAGAAGGCTGGACAAATCTGTAGGGATAAACAATCCTTACTTAGGTATGTCGTTCAGCGAGCTCAAGAACTTGGAACATGGATTGAGATAGACGATATATTGGGTAAAATGATAGGCAATGGACAAGAAGGTAAGCGTACTACTTAATATTTCAAGCATCCTGATTTGAGGATGCTTTTTTGTTTAAGAATTATGAATTACTAACTGAGCACCGTAGGTGCGGCATAATACCACAACGACCCAAGCATGATTTTATGTCGCCGCTTACAGGGCTCCACCTTGATTGCGCAATTAGTCACGGGGGCTTACGCCACCCGCCTATTTTATGTCGCCCGTACCGGGCTCACC
>JAZUHM010000456.1:0-4877 GCA_045641725.1 Bacteroidaceae bacterium
GACTTAACTCCCGTCGCTTGTTCTCATTTGTTTTGAAATTGGCGGTTTCGTAAGGCGAGAACAAGGACATAAGTCCAAGTTATAATATGTCTTGACCTACTGTAATGGGGTTGCCATCAGCATAGGTCGGAGATTCATCTTTTTATATCATCTAAATGTATTTAATCGTTAGTATTTATGCTGCCAAGCTAATATCATAAAGGTACTCAGGAGCAAAGTCGGCTTCATTCTCCCAAGTTACTGTTGCAAACTTAACTGTAAAGCGCCTAAACAACTCTATGTCACGAAGAGGAACAAACACTTCACCTACCAGCGAAGACTCTAAATCTGCGATTCGAACTTCGCCATTATTGAAATAGAGGCGTAAACGATAGCCATCTATGTATTCTGCTTTTGTTATTTCAAGAAAATCCTGCATATTCCTACTATTTAAGAGGTTCAATCTTGTTAAGTTTCGAGCCTTTTTGCGCTAATTCCCAATTAACCATCAACTCTTCACGATGAAGATCAAGCCATTCTAAAATCATACGCAAAGCACGACCAGGCATTTCACCCTTTATTACCCCATCGTTGATTCCAACTATGACTTTATACTCTCCATACCAAGCATGAAAGTGTGGAGGCATATGGTCATTGTAATTCAACCAGATGATTATACCATAAAAATCGCTAATTTGAGGCATCTTAAGAATTATTTCTAGTCGTTATCTAATCAATAAACACGCGAAATCTCGTTCAAAAATAGTAAAATTAAACTACATGCGAAATCTTGCGATTGCAAAATTAATTGATATTTTACAAATACAAAGAAAAAGAGCTTATAAAACGTATAAATTAACCTCTATTAATATAAAAATACGACAATCAGGCATAAAATCCTCCCGCTACTTATTGATTTTCCTGACAAAGTGCGGGAGGATGTACCACATATTTTATCTCAAACCTTATTCTACAGAAGTCTTCTGCTTCTTTTCTGATTCGTATTCTGCATATTCAGCAATTTCGCGGTCTGCCACATGGGCTAGGCCGTAATGCTCATTATGCATAGAGAGGTCGAGTCCGATCTTTTCCGACTGCTCACTCACTCGCATTGGAATAAAGTGATCTACCAGCCAGTAACCAAGATAACTCATGCCAAAAGTGTAGGCAATCACAATCACAACTGCCAGCAAATGCAAGAGGAAAACAACGACACCTTCGGAAGTGCCAGAAATCAAACCCTCCTGAATGAAAATACCTGTCAAAACGGTTCCAAAAATACCACCTACGCCATGTGTCGGGAATACATCAAGAGCATCATCTACCCTCTTATTCCAATTGACTGCCACATTGCAAATAAGAGTTATTATAAATGAGATTGCAATAGACTGACCTACAGTCACATATCCTGCAGCGGGAGTAATGGCTACAAGACCAACCACACAGCCTACTGCAGCAGCCATCGCACTTGGTTTGCGACCTCGCAGGCAATCAAAGAATATCCACGTCATCATAGCCACGGCAGATGCGGTATTAGTATTAAGGAATGCCTTGATTGCCTGGCCGTCGGAGTGCAGACTGCTACCGGCGTTAAAGCCAAACCAACCCAACCACAACATGGCCGCACCTAGCAACACAAATGGAATATTGGCAGGCTCGGCATTGCGATTGATAGTGCGGCGCTTACCCAAGAAGATTGCACCAGCCAAAGCGGCCACACCACTTGAAGCGTGCACCACTATACCTCCTGCAAAATCCACCACGCCCCAATTGAGGAACAAGCCGTCTGGATGCCAGGTCATGTGGGCAAGAGGACAATAAATAAAGAAGAAAAAGAAAATCATGAACCACATGTAGCCAGAGAACCTCACACGTTCGGCAAAAGAGCCCGTGATAAGCGAAGGCGTAATAATGGCAAACTTCATCTGAAACAAAGCAAACAAAGCTAATGGGATTGTCGCGCCACCCACAAACTTGCCCGTATTTTCGGTAATATATGTGGCCGCACCGACATTCTCAAGCATCGGAAAGGAGAACGGATTGCCTATAATTCCAAGGCCTCCAACATCATCTCCAAAACAAAGCGAGAATCCTATCACAACCCACAACACAGAAATCAATCCCATGGCAATAAAAGATTGCAGCATTGTAGAAATCACATTGCGGGCGCCAACCATACCGCCATAGAAAAACGACAAACCGGGCGTCATCATCAACACAAAGATAGTGGCGGTTATCAGCCAAGCCACATCTGCCGGATTTATCTGTCCCTCAGCAGTACCAAACTCACAATCAAACGAATGTTCGGGCGCAAAGACGCCCCAAATCGCAAAAATGACCATTGCGGCCATCAAAATGTACCAACGTTTTTTAACCATAATGTATTAGATTTTAATTATTGTTGTTTCTCAGTGCAAAGGTATTACAATTTTCAGATTTTTAAGCCAAAAACTTTACATTTGTTCACAAATAGCACCCAAAATAATACAGTTTGTTGTGCATTGGCGCATTTTTGCGACATTTTGTTACATTTTGCCAACCAAACCTTGCAAAATGCAAACAAATCGCGCAAAGTCATTTACACGATAATAGTCTGGCAAAATAAATGCCGCACCTTTCGGCGCGGCATTTAATATTGGTATCAGGCTCAATTTACTTGAAATAGCGATTATAAAGGCCCTGGAAACCTGCTCCGTGGCGAGCCTCGTCCTTAGCCATCTCGTGCACAGAGTCATGAATTGCATCGAGATTGAGCTGCTTTGCAACTTTGGCGATGTCCATCTTGCCGGCACAAGCACCTTCTTCGGCCATCATGCGCTTCTCGACATTTGTCTTGGTATCCCAAACAACTTCGCCAAGCATCTCTGCGAAGCGAGCAGCGTGCTCAGCCTCCTCAAGGGCATAACGCTTGAATGCCTCGGCTATCTCAGGATATCCTTCACGATCAGCCTGACGGCTCATGGCAAGATACATACCAACCTCGGTGCATTCACCCATAAAGTGGTCTTTCAAACCCTGAAGCACAAAAGCGCCATCCTCGTTCTGAGGAATATCGCTGGCAATGCCAATCACATGTTCGGTAACGAACTGGAGACCTTTATTCTCTTCCATCATCTTAAACTTGGTTCCTGGAACCTTGCACTGTGGGCACATCTCTGGAGCGGTGTCACCTTCGTGAACATAACCGCAAACTGGGCAAATCCATTTTGTCATAATTGTTTTCATTTTAATTGTTATTGTATTATCTTTTGTTTTCTGGTGCAAAAGTACAAGCATTTCAGATAATGGCAAAACAAAATTCGGAACTACGATGGTCTATTTCGGCATTATATTAAAAAATTGCCGCCACGATGCCGCAATTTACCATTTTATAACTACATTTGCACCACAAACAATCACCAAATGGACACAAATAATCTCAAAAACAGATACAAAACCGTTTGCGAAGCGCCAAGCGGCAACGGGTTCCGCGTTGAGCACATGCCCGAGCTACTGCTCAAGAGCGATATAGACGACTGCTCGCCACACGTTCACTCGTTCTACGAAATTCTTTGGTTTCAATCCGGCCACGGCAAGCACATCGTAGATTTTACCGAGTATGACGTAAAGCCCAACACAATCTTTTTTCTCTCGCCCGGCCAGATACACCACTTCGACTGCAAAAAAGGCTACACCGGCCTTGCCATCAAAATGTGCACCGACTTTATGCGCGACTCAAATGAAAACGCAAACGCTGGCAACAGCGACTTTTTAAAATACAATATCTTCCACGCGTTCGATACTATACCTTATTATATTATAGATACACAAACGGCCCAGATATTGCAAACCATCGCCCAAGACATGGAGGTCGAGTCGCAAAACAGCAACCTGTTTGGCAATATAGAAATACTCAAGTCTCTGCTCCAGATATTTCTCGTTAAAACCATGCGACACGGAGTCAAAGGCGACACTACCCAACTCGACACCCTCAGGCCCGGGCATCAACTGTTTGTAAAATTCCGCCAGATGGTTGAGCAAGAATACAAACAGATACACACCGTGCAGGAATATGCCGACGCCCTCAATGTAGCAGTCAGGACACTCAACAAAGCTGTCAACGAGTGTTCAAACAAATCGCCGCTGGCATTTATCAACGACCGAATAATGCTCGAGGCCAAGCGCCTTGTGCGCTATACCAATCTGATGTTCAAGGAAATAGCCTACGAATTGGGATACGAAGACCCCTCGTATTTTGTCAAGCTATTCAAGCGCCAGACCGGATACCTGCCATCCGACTTCCGCGAACTTGATCAAGTGGCCCATTGCAAGGCAAAAGACTAACCTACCCCACCCGCAACACCCACAAATCGACATCAACCACTAAATAAATTTCCACAACAATATTAACCTTTAAACATTTAGACGTATGAAAAACAAAGTACTCGAAACAATGAAGCAGGCCGGCGAACCTCTCAACGCTGGCAAGATTGCAGAACTCAGCGGCCTTGATCGCAAAGAAGTTGACAAGGCAATGAAGGAACTCAAGGCAGAAGGCGCAATCGTCTCACCAGTTCGCTGCAAATGGACAGTGGCAGAATAAGCCGCCCTTGTCCGCATAGACAATGTAAAGGAAAGCACACATCACGGGCTTTCCGCCAAATCTGGGCATATACTCACCTTGGCGTGAATATATGCCCAGTTTTTGTGCCACCCCATCTCTGGCAAATCCGCGCTAAACAATTTCAATAAGCATCTTGCAGCACAAAATTGCGCCTAAAAAATACCCAGATGCGTGCTAATTTCTGTGCACAGCGCTTTGAACGATTGTTCACAGCGCTGTGAAAGAAAATTAGCACACAACCATTATTTTTTAGCCCGCATTAAACGATTTTCAACAGGCATATTTTTCACATCAA
>JAZUHM010000457.1:0-3642 GCA_045641725.1 Bacteroidaceae bacterium
ATTCTGCGTGCTTAAAATTTCTTGATGCGACTTAATTTCTGTTCACAGCGCTGTGAACAATCGTTCATAGCGCTGTGAACAATCGTTCACACCGGTGTGAACAAACGTTCACAGCGCTGTGAACAGAATTTATCTCGAAGCGTGTGATTTTTAGAGCGCATTTTGAGGTGTTTGAGGCGCAGAAATTGGTGATTGGCGTGGGGATGGCTGTTTTTGACTTGTTGTTGTCTGCTATTGGCTGGCGCTGGGTGCTTTTATCTCGGGAATGAATATTTAGTATGGTGCGACGCGCGGTTTTGTGAATAACAATTACAAAACATGGCATTTTGCGCCTTTTTTGTGTTCGATATGTTATTTTAATACGATTTTTACATCGCTTTTTTGAATTCTTACCAAAAAAATCTATAAATTTGCCGTGCAATGACTATTGCGTGAGGAAATTTTGAAGATTGATTTATACATTATTTATATTATTATTAACTACTACAAACAACACACACATGAAAAAGTTTTTACTTTTGCTTGCTCTCGTATTGATGGGAGCTATGTGGAACAATGTTGATGCTCGTTGGGAGCTTGGCAGCCAGAAGTCGGCAGCCGAGATTCAGGTGGGCGATACTATTGTTCTGGAGTTTTGTACTCAAGAGTCATTCTTGGGCCGCTATCTTACCGGTTCCAAGCTGGGCCCTGTGGGTTTGCTGACCGACGACAACATCTTCTTCGTAGAAGAGGGTCCGATGGACATCCGCACTGGCGCTCCGACTGTTTATCTCAAGAGTCGTGAAAAGAACGGTTACCTGACCTACAATGGTGGCTGGCAGACAATTTCTTATTCTGCTTCACCAGAGAAGGCCGCCAACCTCCAGATTATCTCTTGCGGCGAAGACATTCCATGGTCTAACACCGTATCTTGGGGCTGGGAGACGATTTTGCGCGAGGGCCACGAGGGTGAGGATCCTATCGCCAGCTGGCGCAATCCTTCTTCAGGCAAGGTGCCTACCGACAAGTCTGTAGGTTTTGCTTATTCAACCAGCGAGACTGAGTGGACTTACCTCGGTTCTTGGAACCAGGCCGACAACATCTGGTTCTGGCAATATACCGACACCAACGAGTGGAACGTATATTCTGCCAAGTATATCTCTGACCTGCAGGGCGACCTCACCAGCCTGATTGACCTCTATCTCGAAGAGGGCGAAGTGGTTGGCGGCACTGACCCAGGTTACTATCAGGAAGAGACTGCCAACGAGTTCAACGACCTCCTCCAGGAGTCATTGATGCTCGCCATGAGCTCACAGCCTGACGAAGTTTACGAAAAGGCTATCAAGGACCTCAAGGACGCTCATGCCAAACTGGCCAGCGCTACTATCCCTATCACCGAAGGCTATTACTATATCGTAAGTGGCTTCGATGATTTCATGAATAACTTCGACATTGAGAAGGCTGCCTATGCTAACGCATCTTCAATGCAGCTTTGCTATACCACATTTGATGCAACCGACTCTAAGTTCGCATTCAAGCTCACTCCTTCCGACACCGAGTCTGATGGCGTCAGCGAGTGGTATGTAGAGAACTATATCACCGGCACTTATGTAGGCTGCCCAGCTAACTGGTATGCTTCTAATCCTCCTATGACCGATGCTAAGGACGAACCACAGAACTTCCGCCTCTTTATGCCGGGCAAGTTCTTCTGGGGAAGCCACACTCAGCACGGCACTTCTTACACTCCGTATGCCACCTCAAGCCCAACAGCCTCAGACTCAGAGGGTCCTCTTACCTCTTGGGGCCAGTGGTCTGACGAATCTACCAAGACTGGTTTCAACCTCTGGCAGCTTCGCAAGATTACCGACGAGGCTCTTATCGCGCAGTTTGAGCAGGAGAAGGCTCAGGCCACTCGTGATGCAGCTCTCAAGGCGCTCACCAAGCAGGCCGCCGAACTCTATCAGAACCTCTTCGCTTACGCTACCGATTTCGACGCTCCTCTAATCCTTCATGCCAGCGGCGGTGCAGAAGAAGACCCAGCTGAAGACAATCAGATTATCTTCTCTACTATCCGCGAGCAGGGCATCGAGACTTCCGACAAGTACGAATTCCTTATCGACGAAGACCCTGTTACTTACATGCAGGGCTCTGGCTCAGTTCGCGTTAAGCTTCTCGAGCCAAAGCAGAATGTGACATTTACCTACATGACCCGTGGCGGCAACGAGAACCAGCAGAAGTGGGGTCTCGACGAGCGCCCAGGCAAGGTGACCGTTTCTGTAGCCAATGTGGCTGAGGGCGACAGCGTTTGGACAGTCGTTGCCGAAAACGTTGACATGAGCGAAATTGCTCCGTACACTATGAATCTCGGCCGTCCTGTTGACCGCGTGCTTTATACCGTTAATTCTAACTACACAGGCGGCGGCTTCTTCACACTCGGCGGCTTCCAGATGTATGAGGCAAATATTGACGAGACAGCCTCTCAGTACTACACCACTCCAGGCCTCAAGAGCGTAGCAGACGAAATGAAGACAATGGCAGATGCCAAGATTATTGTTGCCAATGAGGGCGCTACTACCGACGCAGACATCAAGGAGCTCGAAGCTGCCATCAAGGCTTGCAAGGCTCTCTACGCAGATACCACCGAACTCGCCGAGCTCATCGCTCAGGCTGAGGAGATGCTCGCAGTTGTTGAGATTGGCGACGAAATGGGCCAGCTCTCTGACGGCGAACTCGCAACAGCTCTCGGCACCGCTGTGGCTGAGGCTCGTGAAAAGGCATTCGTTACTCCTATCGACGTAGCCGCAGTCCAGACCGCAATGAGCGCAGTTTCTGAGGCCCTCGCCGCATTCAAGGCAGGCATCAAGACTGTTGAGCCAGGCAAGTGGTATTTCATCACCAACACCGACGACAAGCGCTTTGGCGAACCCGGCGAGGAAGACTCGTACTGCAATGGCAATGCAATCTACCTCAAGGACAAGTACAACGGCGGTTCTGTAACCAAGTGGGGTCTCCTCGACGAAGGCAGCATGACTCTCAACGCCGACAACAATCCTAAGGCAATGTGGACCTTTGTTCCTGTAGAAGGCACCGACTACTATGCAATCCGCAACATGTACTCTGGCTACTATATGGGTGACTTCGCAGGCGACAACATCAACCTGCCGGTTTCTCAGACTCCAGTACCTTATAATGTCTCTTATGCTGGCAACGGTCAGTTCAACCTTATCCCAATGGGCCCAGCCAACAAGAAGAAATTCTCTCTCTGGCCAGAAGGCGCTGAAAACGACGTGGTTTGCCACGAGCCAGACGGTTCTACCTCAGGCTGGACTTTCATCGAGGTTATTCCTGAAGAGCAGGAAGCCATCACAATCTCTGACTTCGGCATGAACCTCATCGACGTAATGGCAGTACCTTATAATATCGTAGGTCTCGCTGACGTAAATGACGACGTTCACACCTATGCAGTCAAGAAGATGACTCAGGAAGAGGTTGACGGCAAGCTCATCACCACCGTTGAGCTCTATGAAAAGGACGAGTTCGCCGCAGGCGAGCCATTCCTCGTAGGCCTTGGCAACTTTATGGATGCAGAGGCAGAAATCGAGCCATTCGATCTCGTTATCCCATTCCCAACAGAGTTTATCGACCACACCGTTCCAATGGTAG
>JAZUHM010000458.1:0-2584 GCA_045641725.1 Bacteroidaceae bacterium
TATCTGCTTGGTAGTCAGGTCGTAGAGATAGAGCTGATAGTCGTAGATGTTTGGCGTGAGGTCGTCGGGCAAAGTGCAGCCGATGCCGTCAAACGCCTCAGCGCTGGCAGTGAGCACAAGCTTGTTGGTGCCCGGCACATAAGAGAGGGAATTCATGAAACCCTCGCGGCTGATGAGAGTATCAAGCTCCATCGTCTCCAGATTGAGGCGCATATAAGTGCTGAGGTGCATCGGGCGCTTGGTGAGGCGCTCCTCGCCCACCGAGAAGATGAGCGAACGGCCGTCAGAAGCGATGTCCTGCAGATAGAGTTTGTGGTGAGAGAAGGTCAACTGCTGCGTGAGGCCTGTCTTGAGGTCCAGCTTTTGCAGCACAGTGCGGTTTCTCCATCCCGGTTGGCGGTCGTCGGGCGTAAGAATTTCATAAACGCCATTCTCGCGGCCCGGGCCCTCGATAGTCTTTTGGAAAATCAAATAATCCTCGGTGGGCGACATGGTATAGCCGATCTCAGGCAATTCCTCGCAGAGCACTTCTTCGGAGAAATCCACCGGATTTATGGCAATCAAAGAAGTCTTGCCGTCCACCGTGCGGGTAGTGAGCAGGCGGTCGCTCTTAGGCATCCAGCGAGTGAGACCCTGTGTCGAGAGCACCTTGCCCGTAGCCAGCTCAATGAGCTTATTCTGTCGCTGAGACTTGCCGTCTGCATCAGACCAGTACACACTGTAAGTCGCGAACTTGCCCGATGGCGACAACGACAAGCCGGTGTAATGCTTCATCTCCATAAGATCGCCCATATTGAAGGGGCGTTTTGGGCTTTGGCCCTCCTTGAGCCCAGGCAGGCTGACGGCGTCCTCCTTGTCGGCATTGACCGCCAACTGCAGCGAAGCGGTGTCGGCCACGTACTTAACCACTACCTCGTATTGGCCGCGCAGATAATCCTTTTTGCCGCTGGCTTCCTTGCCATTCACATATACCTTATATAATTTGGGGCCCGTCACCTTGATTTCGGCCTTGGTGTAGACAGAAGTCTTAAACACAAACGAGGCCAGCATAATCTGCTTGGGGCACGTCTCTTTGGCGCAACACACCTTCGCGGTATCGTCGGCCAAAGTCACGATTTTACCGTTTTTAACCTGGTTTAGCACAATCGGAGCCTGCAGCGCCGCATCGGCAGAATACTTTTTCTGAGCCGCATCTACGCTGTCAATCATCACAGGAGCCTGTACCTTATACGGCCCTGCGCGGCGCACCGTCTTCACATCTATGGCCGATGCCGACAAAGCAATGCCGCACAAGGCCACAGCAATCAATCTCTTCATAATCAAACGTCTATAATATATTATAAAACAGAAAAAATATGCCGGCTCGCACTTACTGTTCAAGCACAGGCCGGCACATAATCACTTGATGCCAAATTATTTCTTTGCAAGCAAGTCGCGGATCTCAGTCAGGAGTTTCTCCTCGTTGCTTGGCTCTGGAGCTGGGGCTGGAGCCTCTTCCTTTTTCTTGTTGAGCTTCATGATGGCCTTAACCATGCAGAATACACACAAAGCGATGATCAAGAAATCCACAACATCCTGAATCAGCTGACCATAGTTGAGAGTCACGGCCTCAACAGCGGCCTGAATCTCATTGCCAGCGGCATCCACTTGTGCGGGCACGGCTTCCTTGAGCACAACCTTGAGGCTTGTGAAGTCCACACCGCCAGTCAAAACACCGATTGGAGGCATAATAATATTATCCACCAAACTGCTTACGATTTTGCCAAAAGCGCCACCGATAATTACACCTACTGCCATGTCAATGGCATTTCCTTTAACTGCAAATTCTTTAAATTCTTTAATAAATCCCATATTAGTTTGATATTTAGTCGTGATTTCTTATGCAAAAATAGAAATTTTTTAGTAATTTTGCACACAATTAGTGAGATAATCACATAAAAACGTGATTTTTGCTCGCAAAATCGATAAAGAATCGACTACATTTTTATTATAAACTTTAAAACTAATCTAAAATTATGGCAACAAAAGTAGCTATTAACGGTTTCGGCCGTATCGGTCGCCTCGCATTCCGTCAGATGTTCGAGGCTGAGGGTTACGAAGTAGTAGCAATCAATGACCTCACCTCTCCAAAGATGCTCGCTCACCTTCTTAAGTATGACACTGCCCAGGGTGGTTTCGCTGGCAAGTATGGCGAAGGCAAGCACACTGTAGAAGCAACAGAAACAGGTATCATCGTTGATGGTAAGGAAATCACTATCTACGCTAAGCCAAACGCAGCTGAACTCCCTTGGGGCGAACTCGGCGTTGACGTAGTTCTCGAGTGCACCGGTTTCTACACCTCTAAGGCTAAGGCTGAGGCTCACATCCAGGCTGGCGCTAAGAAGGTAGTTATCTCTGCTCCTGCAGGCAACGACCTCCCAACTATCGTTTACAACGTAAACCACGAGACTCTTACAGCTGATGATAAGATCATCTCTGCAGCTTCTTGTACAACAAACTGCTTAGCTCCTATGGCTAAGGCTCTTAACGATTTAGCTGGAATCAAGTCTGGTATCATGAGCACAATTCATGCTTACACAGGTGA
>JAZUHM010000459.1:0-1666 GCA_045641725.1 Bacteroidaceae bacterium
GCGTAGAGGCCCTTGCAGGTTGCCACGTTGGGATTGTAGTCTGTCAGGGCCGCCAGCAGCAGAATAACTTCGTCGGTGTTGCTGATTTCAATTCCTTCGTCAGTAGTTTTGATCTCTGCGCCCTCGCCGCCGATTACTTTAAACGTGGTGTTATAGGTCACGGTTGTGAGCTTGCCGCCAAACGACGCTGTGGCGCCGGCATAGGTGGGAGTCGGGGCGTTGATGCCCTCGCCTGGCTTATACGAGAACTGCAGGGCGAGTTTCTTGTCGCCGTCAGCCTTGTAGCGCACTGCAATTACCTGGTCGTTGATAGAGGAGATATATCTGCGGGTGTAGGTTGTGGTCTCGTCGGCGTTGGTAAAGTTTACGCCGGCAGTGGCAGTCTCGATGTCGAGGTAGCGGACGTAGTTCTTGGCCTTGTGGGCGGTAGAGTAGTCAAAGTCGTCGCTGAGGTTTTTCACCAGCACGCTGCCGAAGTTCTTGTACTGGCCGTAAGAGCCCATGTCGTTAGGGCCGCCGGTCCAGAGAGTCTTTTCGTTAAACTGAATTTCGTCGGTAGCCACGCCGCCAAAGATGCTGGCGCCGAGCTGACCGTTGCCAAGAGGCAGCGAGTATTCCATCCATTTGTTGGCCACGCCGGTGAGAGTGGCGGGAGTGTCGTACCAGAGGGTGAGGGTATTCTCAGGAGTGAAGGATTCTACGCCGCTTACCTTGTAATCATCATACACCATGTTGGTCGGACTGATAAATGCCACCGGGTTATTCTGGTCGCCGGTCTTCCAAAGGCCGATGTTGTTGCCGATTTTCGAGCCTTGCCACTGGTTGAAGCATACGTTGGTGCCAGTCACGCCGTTTGCCTTGATTTCCCAAGCAGGCGAATAGGTGCTGTTGGTAGTCTCGACGAGTGAGAAACCTGCGGGGTAGGGCGATGTACTGCGGGTGCGGACACGAGCTGCGTCGCCAGTGCCGTTGATATAAGCGTAGTTGCCCAGTTTGCTGATAAGCTGGAAGTTAGAGGCCGTGCCCACAAACTTCCACTGCTGGCCGTCCACGGGATCTGCTGTGGCCAGTGTGGCATTAGTGTTGGCGCCCTGGTCGAGCAGAGTGTAGTTGTTGTTGAGGAAGTTGATGAAATACCAGTGTTCTTGCTCCTCGGTCGAGAATTTAGGCATGGTGGCCTGCGCAATCACAAAGTTGAGGCCGTTGTTGCCGTCACCCGCGCCCCATTCGCCGAGCTGCACGCCAACTCCGGTGCCGCCCCATTGGTTCATGCACGACGAAGAGGTGGTGCGCTGCAGTTCCCAGCATCCGCTGCCGTTGACGAGGCGGAAACTCACGCCAGTGCCAGTGGTAGAGCGGAATCGGCTGCTCGAGAAAGTCACCTTGTTGCCCAATTGGCTGACTAGGGCGAAGTTGTCTTTGGTGCCCACGAGCGCCCATTTCTGGGCAGCGGTGTTAGACTTATCGGCAGTGACGAGCGCTCCGTTGTTGGTACCCGGATCGCTCAGGCAGTGGCTGCCAGATTTAAACTGTATGAAATACCAGATGGTGTCGCCACCAGCGGTACTGAACCCAGGCATCGCGCCCTGAGCCTGTGCTCCTACGAAGCCGACGATTGTCAGCAGAAGCGCAAAAAATAGTTTTCTCATAGTTATTTTAATTTGTT
>JAZUHM010000460.1:0-8862 GCA_045641725.1 Bacteroidaceae bacterium
CCTCGCGCAGCGCCTCGCCGACTACAAGGAAGGACTGAAGCAGAAGATCGTAAAAGCCAACCAAGACCTCTCAGCCGTCAGCTACACCCACAAGACCAACTAAGACTGGCCTAAGACCGACATAATCCGGCCTAAGATTAGCTAAGTCCGTCCCAAAACCAGCTAAGACCGTCCCAAGATAAGCTAAGTCCGCCACAAGACCAGCCAAAACCGACAAAGCCCGACCCACCCTGTTAAGCCCACGCATCCATAGCGCAAATGGGCCCTTTGGCGGCATACCTTATTATAAATACGCACAAAATCGGCCCCAATTGCACCAAAAACGAAAAAAAATCGACGCAACAGGGCTGCATTTTGAAATAAATGCGTACCTTTGCAGCACTTTAATGCGCAGTGGCTTCTCAAAAAGCCCTCCGGCATGGATTGTTCTATGGTGTAATGGTAGCACTAGAGTTTTTGGTTCTCTCAGTGGTGGTTCGAATCCGCCTGGAACAACACCTATCATTTTTTAGAGGTGCTCAGAACATCTCTTTACCAAATTGGAAGACAGCCCCCGCCCTGACAACCTCAGGAAACCACACACAAACAGGCCGTCTTCCAATTTCTTTTTTTCCAAACAGAATTTTCCCACAGAAATATTTGAGCACATTACGAAAAGTGACCAACTATTTACATATCTTCCATTGACAAGCCTCGTTTTGCGACTTCTTTTCCTCTGAACAAGCGTCGCTTCATTTCCGTAACTTTCTCATCCAGTCGGGAAGGGGAGTACTTCTGTGGATTGCGCTTCACTTCGTATGCCTCAATATCGCCTTCAAGTGTTTCGGCTACGATATCTATTTCAAAGTCGTCGCTATTACCCTTGGAGTTAACACCATTTGGTTGCCACCAGCCACCTATCTGCCTATATCGGCAGCTTTCCATCATCTTCTGACGGAACCATCGTTCAAGGGCAATGCCAGAGAATGTTGCATAGTCATTGGTGATTATATTCTCCAGCGCCGGCATATTCTGCAGCTCTATGAGAGCAGAGTATCTGTGTATATAGCGGAACCAGAAGCGGAAGAAATTGTCTTGTATCTCATAGCGGACCGTCTGACTGCCTTCCTTGGCACCGATTGGACGCTTCTTCTTAATAATACCATATTTCTCTTCAAGAATCTTCATCTGTCCACCAAGGCTTTTCATGCCAAGAGCACCCTCTATCTCGCTTTGAGTAACATCGCCGTGGGCAATCTGGTCGAGAATGCTGAAATACGTGCCATACTGTTTGCCGAACTCCTGGATAAGGATTTTCTTGCCTTCATCCACAAAGTAGCTGTCACCGCTTGAACAAACATAGTGAATCATCTTCTTTACGTTTGTACAGCCGTTATTCATCAGAAGCTCTACGTAACGAGCCACGCCGCCCGTAATTGTCCAGAGTGCCAGGAGGTCTTCGGAGGTGTAATCGGGCTTGTGATCTCGCAGGATTTCCTTTATCGTCTCAGTACTGAAAGGCTTTAACTTGATTGTGCTGTCATCCCTACCGAAAAGCGGCTGCTCTTCGTCCTTAAAAATCTTTTCCATCATGCGGAATATAGAGCCTGACACAATCAGACAGACATTCGCCTGCTTCTTGTATTCATCCCACAACTCCTGCATGTCGCTGAATATACCAGGGTTTATATTGTCAAACTCTTGAAATTCATCAATGAAGAGTGTGAACTTCTTGCGCTTGCCAATCTCCAGTATCATCTGGAATAGTTCACGAAACGAAGTAATTCCATCAGGGATAAACTCTCGAAGCTTTTCGCGCACTTCCTGGACAAAAGTTCTGACCAAAACCGTCTCTGTCTTTCGGCCAACAAAGAAATACAAGCCGGGAGCTTCTTGCGTTTCACTCATCAATTTATAAACAAGACTTGTCTTACCCACCCGCCTTCTGCCTGTGAGCACAACAAATCGTGAATAATCGCTGTAAGCCTGGCGCTGCAACTCCTTGAGCTCTGTCATTTCGCGCGTCCTATCGTAGAATTTTTTCATGAAATTTTATGGCTGTAAATTTTACGACTGTAATATTTGGCCACAAAATTAGCGAATCAACTTGATATACACAAGGATTATAACCAGAAATCATATAAAATTAACCAGAATACAAAATACTTGAAAATTAATCTATCACCTCACACCTCTACAAGGAATTGCCCGACCTAAGTACGCACTCGCTCGTTATTTCTTCGCCTTAAAAATATCGAAATTCGAGATAAATTTCGTACACAGCGCTGTGAACGTCTGTTCACACCGGTGTGAACGATTGTACACAGCGCTATGAACGATTGTTCACAGCGCTGTGAACAGAAATTAGCGCGCACTTTGTTTGTGAGAGAGCGAATATTACTTGTAATAAGGCGCAATAAAAATTATTAGTGTCCGCAAAATAAAAGGTTGTGATTAAGTCGTCTCCTCCCCTGAGTTGGGTAGGTGGGCTCGAAGAGCCAGAGGGGTAGGACTTTCCAAAGATAGTAACTAAGTGTGGCGCTACCCCTCAGTCGCTTCGCGACAGCTCCCCTAATCAGGTGAGCAGACGACTCAATTGCGAACTGAAACATTTTCACCTGACAACAATAAAAAAATCTCCGGGCTTGGCGACATGGTGTCGGCGGGCCCGGAGATTGGGATGGTATGGTGTTTGGTGATTAAAATGCGGAGACAGGTGATGGCAGCGGGGTGTGCAGAAATGGCAGCGGGAAGTGCGAAAATGGCGGCGGGAAGTGCGGAAATGGCAGCGGGGTGTGCGCGTAAAAGCGGCGGGGTGTGCGGGTGTGGCTACTGCTCGTCTTCGGAACTTACGCCGAGGCAGATGTCGCGGTGGTCGAAGAGCAGGGTAATGCCGTAGCCATGGTCGGTCCAGCTGCAGATCTTTATCTTGCGGCCGGCGCGGTCGGTGGCCAGTTCGGTGGAGGCGGGCTTGCCGCAGCCTTTGACTACGTCGGCGTACGCCTTGCCGCGCAGCGTGCCCATCTTCTTGAAATGCACCTTGAGCGCGGGGCCGCTGCCCTTGGCTAAATGCTTAATCAAACCTATCGCCAGCAGTATTACTACCACCACCAGCAATATCAGCAGTATTATCATCAATAAATCTATCATCCTATTATAATTATATAAGGTATAGCAAAATTTTTTGCAAAATTACAACTATTTTGCAACTATTCGGGTCTGGCGAAGCAAAAAATGTGTGTCTATGCCAAAGATTGCGGCTAAAGCGGGTCAACATCGAAGTAAATCGTCACTGAGCGCAATCGCGGATTGGCGGCCACCTGGTCCTGTATGGCTCGCAGGCGGGCCCTGACCGTATCGGCTGGCATGGCGGGCGACACCTTGAGGGCAGCTTTGCGCAAGTGGAGCATCTGCACCTTGGCCACCGAGGGCTTGTCGGGGCCGAGCACTCCGCCGCCAAACGCCTGTGTCATCAGCGAGGCCATCAGCCTGGCGGCTTCGTCCACCACCCTCTCGTCGCGGTGTTTGAACCACACATAAATCAGTCGGAAGAAAGGCGGATAGTAGAACTGCTGCCTCTCGGCCAACTGTTCCCTGCACATGGCGTCGTAGTCGCCCCTGACGATCTGTCCTATCAGTTCGTGGCCGGCGCGGCGCGTCTGCAGAATCACCTTGCCCCTTCGTGTGCGGCGACCGGCGCGGCCTGCCACCTGCGACATCATCTGATAGGCCCGCTCGTGGCTGCGGAAATCGGGGCGGTTCATCATAGAATCGGCGTCGAGTATGCCCACCACATGCACGCGGTCGAAATCCAGGCCTTTGCTCACCATCTGAGTGCCGATGAGCACGTCGGTTTTTCCTTCGGCAAAGTCGCCGATAATGCGTTGGTAGGCCGAGCGCGAACGGGTGGTGTCGAGATCCAGACGGGCCGTGCGGGCTTGCGGGAAATGCTTGTGCACTTCCTCCTCAATCTTCTCGGTGCCAAATCCGTGGGAGCGCAAATCGTGGCCCTCGCAGTTGGGGCATTTGGGCGGCACGGCAAACGAATTGCCGCAGTAGTGGCAGTGCAGTTTGCGGTCGTCGTGGTGATAGGTGAGGCTCACGTCGCAATACTGACACGTGGGCACCCAGCCACAAGTGGAGCACTCTACCACCGGCGCGTAGCCACGGCGGTTTTGAAACAGGATTACCTGTTCGCCGTTCTGCAGCGCGCTCTTGATTTCAGCCTCCAACTGGGGCGAAAATGGCAGCTGCATCATCTTGCGGCGCATCAAATCCTGCACATCCACGACCTCAATTTCGGGCAGCATGATGTCGCCGAATCGCTTGTCGAGACGCACATATCCATACTTGCCGTTGCTGGCGTTATAGTAGCTCTCTACGGCCGGAGTGGCGGTGCCGAGCAACACCTTGGCGCCATGCATGGTGGCCAGCACGATGGCAGTATCTCGCGCACTGTATCGCGGCGCCGGATCCTGCTGCTTGTAGCTTGTCTCGTGCTCCTCGTCCACTATCACAAGCCCCAGATTCTTCTGCGGCAGGAAGAGCGACGATCGCACTCCGAGTATCAATTTGAAAGGCTTGTCGCTCAATTGTTTTTGCCAGAGTTCCACGCGCTCAGCATCGGGAAACTTTGAGTGATACACGCCCATCTGGTCGCCAAAAACGCGCTGCAATCGCTGCGTAATCTGCGTGGTGAGCGCAATCTCGGGCAACAGATACAGCACCTGCTTGCCCTGCGCCAGCATCTGCTTGATCAAACGAATATAAATCTCCGTCTTACCGCACGACGTGACTCCGTGCAGCAGACAAACGTTCTTCTGCTTGAAAACCTCGTTGATGCTATCCATCGCCTGCTGCTGCGCCTCCGACAGCGGGAGCTGCTCGCCCACCGTGCCGCGGCAGGATTTCAGGCGGTTGACCTCAAAATCATAAATCTCGACAATCCCCTTGGCTTTGAGCGCAAGCAAAACGGCCGACGACGCGCCGGATTCCTTCAAGAGCGCGGCGCGGCTTACTTCGTTCAGCAGCGAGAGATTCTTAAGGCGCAATGCGGTATCGACCGAGGCCATCTCGACCAGTTTAAGCAGCAGAGCGTAGCGGCGCGGCGTCTTTTGCGCAGTCTCAAACAGCTCGTTGAGCGCCTTTTCGCTGAGATACTGCTTGGCCAAGCGCACATGGCTCTCCTTTTTGGGCTTAAACGATTCGGTAAGGGTCTCGCTGATTTCGAGCGCCCCCTTTTTCATCAGCGACCTCACGCTCCGCAGCAAACTGGCGTGGAGCGAGGATTTTTGTTGAGCGGCGGCAGATTGCTTAAGGGCGTTCTGGGCCTGCTGTTGGGCGACAAATGATTTCTGCAGGGCGGCAATAGTTTTTTTCTTGCCGTCGGCCAGGAGTTCGGCCACGAGGGTTTCTTGTTTTGTAAGGCTGTCCCAGGCAATAAAGTCGTCCTTAAGACACACCGTAGTCTCGCTCGTGATTTTAAGACCGCCCGGCAGCGCCGCCTTCATGACATCGCCCAGCGAACACATGTAATAATTTGACATCCACTCCCACAAACGCAATTCCTGTGCGCCGACAATCGGATTCTTGTCGATTAAATCTACGATTTCCTTGATTTCAAAATCGCTTGACGGCGCGCTGTCGCTCATGGAGAGCACGATGCCCGTGTACAGCTTGCTTGCGCCGAATGAGACAATCACACGGCAGCCCACCTGCACCGCATCGGCCATCGAGCCAGACGCAGCATAGGTAAAACTTCGGCCAATAGGCACGGGCAAAATCACTTCGAGAAATTTCATTCAGCCTTCTGCTCGCGAGGATTGATGAGGGTTTCGGGATTTTCGTCGGTAAACCATTTGCTATACATGAGGTAATGGCTGGCAATGCCGACGTTAAGTTCCTGTGCCTGCTCGGGGTCAACTTTTTTCACGAACTTAGCCGGCACTCCCGCCCACAACTCGCCAGGAGCCACCTGAGTATTTTTAAGCACAAGGGCTCCGGCGGCAATGATTGCGCCATCGCCGATGTGGCAGTCGTCGAGCAGTGTGGCGCCCATGCCTATAAGCACGCCATTGCCGATCTTAGCGCCGTGCACTGTGACATTGTGGCCAATGGTCACGTCGTCGCCAATCTCGATGGCGGCCTTCTGGTAAAGGGTGTGGAGACACGAGCCGTCTTGAATGTTTACGCGATTTCCAATCTTGATATAATTCACATCGCCTCTGATGATAGCGTTGAACCACACGCTGCAATCGTCGCCCATTTCGACTTCGCCGATTACGCAAGCGTTTTCAGAGAGATAGCAGTTGGTGCCAAATTTAGGGGTCTTGCCCTGGATTGTTTTTATAAGTGCCATTATTTTAGGGATTTACGATTTACTATTTAGCTATTTACGATTTACTATTTAGCTATTTACGATTTATTTTGGGAATGTACTATTTTACTATTTTCGATTGCCGTTTATTTTGGGGCGGTGGCCTTTTTAAGCCACTGGCGGTCGGCCTCGTCGGTGAGCAGGGGCATCAGTGCGTCGGCCACGGCCTGATGGTAGTCGTTAAGCCAGGCGCGCTCTATAGGGGTAATCATCTGCCAGTCGATAGGCGCGGTGTCTATCGGACAAAGCGTGATTGGCTCAAAGCCTACAAACGTGCCAAATTCGGTGGTGGCGTGAGGTGTGCAGAGCAACACGTTCTCTGTGCGCACGCCAAAGCGGCCTTCGAGATACAGACCGGGTTCATCGGTCACCGTCATGCCCTCTACGATGGGCGCAGGCATATAATTCATGCGGATTTGGTGAGGTCCCTCGTGCACATTGAGGTATGCGCCCACGCCGTGGCCAGTGCCGTGGCCGAAATTATAGCCTTCCTGCCACATAGCGTAACGAGCGGCCAGGTCGAGCTGAGTTCCGCTGGCGCCGCGGGGGAATTTGAGTCGGCTGAGGGCGATATGGCCCTTCAAAACGAGGGTATAAACTTTCTTCTCCTCAGCTGTGGCCTCGCCGCCGAGCAATAGGGTGCGGGTGATGTCGGTTGTGCCGCAGGTATATTGTGCTCCGGTATCTACGAGCAGCATTCCCTCGGGCTTGAGGGGCACATCGGTGGCCGGACTGGATTCATAGTGCACGATGGCGCCATGCTCCTTGTAGCCGGCGATGGTATCGAAACTCAGACCCTGGAAATCGGGGTGCTCGCTGCGCAGCTGGGTGAGCTTGGCGTCGATAGACATCTCAGTCTGGCCGCCTTGCGGCACAGCCTCCTCAAGCCAGCGCAGCCATCTCACGAGCGACACGCCGTCTTGCAGCATTGCCTGCTTCATGCCGCGTATCTCGGCCTCGTTCTTGACGGCCTTCATCGGCGCAATGGGCGAATCCTTGACCACCGACTGGCCTCGCTGCGGATTGATGCAGATGCTGGCCAGCGCCACATTGGTAAGCGGCGAAAGCATGATGGCGGCCTTGGAGCGCATCAGCGTCAGTTCGGCCATATAGTAGTCATATACCTTAATATTATTGGCCTCCATGTAGGCAGCCACCTCGCCCTGCACTTTGCGCGGGTCGCAATAGAGGGCAATCTCCTGACGGCTCACCAGACAGTAGGCCACAAACACCGGATTGCAGTGCACATCGTTGCCGCGCAGGTTGAGCAGCCACGCTATCTCGTCGAGCTGGGTGACAAAGACATGGTCGCAGCCATTTGCCTCAACCACATGCATCAGGCGGTCCACCTTGCTGGCCACACTCTCGCCCGCCCACTCCATGGGCTGCACCTTGATAGGGTCTTCGGGCAATCGGGGACGGTCTTGCCACAACTCGTCGGGCGCGCTGTAGTCGCCCACCAGCTGTATGCCGCATTCGTCGAGCTCATCCATCAGCGCCTCGGCCTCGCGCAGCGTAAAGACCTTGCCGTCGATGCCCACCTTGTCGCCGGGCTTGAGCGATGCGGCGAGCCACTGGGGCACAGACGGAGTGCCCTCCACACGTTCCTTCATCAACCTGAACGGAGTGCCGGCGAGGGCCTCAGCGGCGGCAATGAAATAGCGGGAGTCGGTCCACAGGGCAGCGTCGGTGGCAGTCACCACGGCGGTGCCCGCACTTCCGTCAAAACCGCTTATCCACTGCCTGCACTGCCAGTAGAGTGGGGTGTATTCGCTGGCATGGGGGTCGGTAGAGGGTATAATATAAGCCTGCAGGTTGTGCTCGGCCATCCATTGGCGCAGACTGGCTACGCGCGAGTTGATTTGCTGTTTCATTGTCTTGAGGGGTGTAATATAAATTAGTTTTTCAGTTATTTTGTCCACAAAAAATCAGGACTTCGCATAACATATTAATACATAAGATGTTTTTGCGACTATACAGAATAGAGCTTATCACTAAGCCTTATCTGCCACTCTGTTCGCAGATGAGCCGTCTGATCCCCTGATTAGGGGAGCTGTCGCGTAGCGACTGAGGGGTAGCCGCACACTTAGTTACTAACTTTGGTTAGTCCTACCCCTCCGCCCTTCGGGCACCTCCCCTAAACAGGGGAGGAGACGGTTGGTCACTGCCTTTTTGTTTTTAGCAGGCACTAATATTTTTAAATTATATGCATGCCAGAGTCTGCCACTTTCGGTCAAACAATTACTATTCGCTTACAAAGATACTAACTCCTGCGCAAATTTGCCACATTCAATGCGACTAAAAAATCACGAATTTCGCTCTAAAAAATTCTAAGTGCGAGATAAATTTCGTTCACAGCGCTGTGAACGTTTGTTCACAGCGGTGTGAACAATTGTTCACAGCGCTATGAACGATTGTTCACAGCGCTGTGAACGAAATTTAGCACGAAGTTAGTTTTTGAGAGTGCGCAGCGCGATGGCGTTAAAGCGCAATATATCAGCCCTTTA
>JAZUHM010000461.1:0-5562 GCA_045641725.1 Bacteroidaceae bacterium
GGCTACGAAGTGAGGAAAAACTACGAGGGCGCCGACGTGTGCTGCTACCTGCCGTTCGACACCATGCTCAATGCGCGCAAGTTTATTCGCATTGCCAAGCCCAAGATGGCCTTTTTCATCAAGTATGAGTTCTGGCAGAACTACATCAGCGAACTGCATCGCCAAGGCATTCCTACCTACAGCGTAGCCAGCATCTTCCGACCCAACCAGATATTCTTCCGCTGGTACGGTCTGAAATACCGCAACGTGCTCCGCTGCTTTACACACCTCTTTGTGCAGAATCAGCAGTCGGTAGATTTGCTGCACGGCCTGGGCATCGACAATACCACCATAGTGGGCGACACCCGCATGGACCGCGTGATACAGATACGCGAGGCCGCCAAAGACCTGCCCCTGTGCGAGGCCTTTGCCAACGCCATGCCTCAGGGCGGCCACATCATCGTGGCCGGCAGCAGCTGGCAGCCTGACGAAGACATACTGATAGAGTATTTTAACAGCCACCCCGAGCAGCGACTAATCCTTGCGCCCCATGTGGTGAGCGAATCGCACCTCGCCGAAATCGAGGCCAAGCTGCGCCGCCCCGCCATACGCTACACCAAGGCCACAGCCGAAAGCGCCGCCAGCGCCCACTGCATGATTATAGACTGCTACGGCCTGCTCTCGTCCATCTATCGCTACGCCCGCATCGCATACGTCGGCGGCGGATTCGGCGTAGGCATCCACAATGTGCCCGAAGCCGCAGTCTATGGCGTGCCCGTGATTATTGGTCCCAACAACCAGCGCTTCCGCGAGGCTCGCGACCTTATAGCCAAGGGCGGATGTTTTGAAATTCACAACTACGGCGAATATCTCGACATCATCACCCGCCTTACCACCGACAACAAATTCCTCCAGCAGGCCTCAGAGACCTCGGGCAACTACATCGCCGCCTCAGCCGGCGCCGTAGATAAGATTTTCAACATCATCTTCGGCTAACCGCCCGCCGCCCCCCACGCCAAAACGCCAATTATATACAAAAACAACTAATTAATTATTGCTGCCCAGTAAAATACTGTGATTAAGTCGTCTCCTCCCCTGATTAGGGGAGGTGGCTCGAAGAGCCAGAGGGGTAGCCACAGACATAGTTACTAACTTTGGTAAGTCATACCCCTCAGTCGCTACGCGACAGCTCCCCTAAACAGGGCAGCAAACGGCTCAAAAGCGAGCTTAGTTGCAGACTGATGGCCGCAATTGTGCTCACACGCGCCCGCACAATACCTTATTTATATATATAATAGGCACCTCCCTCCGCAAGAACAACTTACCGCGAAATAATCAGGCGCAAATTTGGTGCTAATTCCAAAAAGTATTAACTTTGCACCGCAAAATAGAGAAAGTGGACAGATTTGAGCTGCTTGCAACCACTCAAAAAAATGCTAAAAACGGTCATTCAAACACTGTTGCGCCCACAATCGCACTGCGAGAGGCCACCAAGGCGCCGCACAAGTTTGATACCGCGCATTTATATCTCAATCCACTCGCTCTTTTATACATCGAAAATCATTAACATTTAAATTGTATATAAGATGAGTTACCTTTTCACCTCC
Organism: Bacteroidaceae bacterium; assembly: GCA_045641725.1. GTDB lineage: Bacteria > Bacteroidota > Bacteroidia > Bacteroidales > Bacteroidaceae > UBA6382. The sequence continues at coordinate 1,587 of JAZUHM010000461.1, forward strand.
GAATCAGTATCGGAAGGCCACCCAGACAAAGTGGCCGATCAGATTAGCGACGCAGTGCTCGACAACCTGCTCGCCTATGACGAACAATCCAAAGTAGCATGCGAGACACTCGTGACCACCGGTCAGGTAGTGGTGGCTGGCGAAATCAAGACCAAGAGCTACCTCAACCTACAGGACGTAGTGCGCGCCACTATCGACAAGATCGGCTACACCAAGGCCGACTATAAGTTTGACGCCGAGAGCTGCGGCATCCTCAACGCACTCCACTCTCAGAGCGCCGACATCAATCGCGGCGTAGAGCGCAAAGACCCTGAAAATCAGGGAGCTGGCGACCAGGGCATGATGTTCGGCTACGCCAGCAACGAGACCGAGACCTACATGCCGCTGCCACTCTATCTGGCTCACGAGATTCTGCTTGAGCTCGCCAAGATTCGCCGCGAAGGCACCCAGATGACCTATCTCCGCCCCGACGCCAAGAGCCAGGTTACCATCGAATACAGCAACGAGGGCATCCCTCAGCGCATCGACACCATCGTGGTTTCTACACAGCATGACGAATTTATTGCCCCTGCCGCAGCAGGCGAAGCCGCTCAGCTCGAGGCTGACCAGCAGATGGTTGACCAAATCAAGGCCGACGTAATCAATATCCTTATTCCACGCGTAATCGCCAATATCAAGAGCGAAAGCGTCAAGGCCCTCTTCAACGACAATATCACATATCACGTCAATCCTACCGGCAAATTCGTAATCGGCGGCCCTCACGGCGACACCGGTCTCACTGGCCGCAAGATTACCGTAGATACCTACGGCGGCAAAGGCGCTCACGGCGGCGGCGCATTCTCGGGCAAGGACCCAAGCAAAGTTGACCGCTCAGCCGCTTATGCCGCACGCCACATCGCCAAGAATATGGTGGCTGCCGGCGTGGCAGACGAGATGCTCGTTGAGCTCAGCTACGCTATCGGCGTGGCCAAACCTATCAATATCTACGTCAATACCTACGGCCGCAGCAACGTAGCCCTCAGCGACGGCGAGATTGCACAGAAGATTGCCGAGATCTGGGACCTCCGCCCATATTACATCGAGAAAAACCTCAAGCTCCGTCAGCCAATCTACGAGGAAACTGCCTCTTACGGCCACATGGGTCGCCAGCCTCAGGTCGTTACCAAGAAGTTTGACAACGGTTTCCAGGGAGAAAAAACAATGCAGGTAGAGCTCTTCACATGGGAGAAGCTCGACTATGTAGATAAGGTAAAGGAAACTTTCAACCTCTAGTCGCTGCGCCACCCCGATCTATCATCTAAACACACCAGCCATGCACCAGCTCACAGTCTATTGCGCCTCCAGCGACGACGTCGCCCCAAAATACAAGCAGACAGCCTACGAAGTGGGGCGCCTCTGCGCCAAACACGGATGGCGGCTTGTCAACGGAGCGGGCAGCGAGGGCCTGATGGGCGCCAGCAGCGACGGCTGTCAGGATGCCGGCGGAGAAGTGCTGGGCATCATACCGCAATGGATGATAGATCGGGGCTGGCTCAGAGATGGGCTCAGCCAATGCATGGTGGTAGAGACCATGGCCGAGCGCAAACAAGCCCTGCGCGACAATTGCGACGCAGTGCTCGTATTGCCAGGCGGCTACGGCACGATGGAGGAATTCTTCGAGACCGTCACAGCCCGCCAGATCGGCCTGTTTGACAAGCCAATAATACTGCTAAACCAAGACGGCTACTACGACCACATTGAGCAATGGAAACTGCTCAGCCACCGCGAGCATTTCCTGCGCCACAAAAACGACCTCGAACTCTGGACAACCATAGAGCGCCCCGAGCAATTATTTGAACTGCTCGAGCAATTGTGCGACTAACCCCCACCAAGCGCTCCTGACAGCACACAAGACTACCGCCACTCCCTATGCTACAAGACTCGCTACACGCCACCACAGACCTATTGCAAGATGCCGCAGCCAACAACACTACGGCCAATGGCGATGTGGGCTTTAAGGCAGCGAGTCCTGCCACCTACGGCAAGCTAAGCAGCAGCGCCGCAGCAGCAACCGACTCTATCGCCGCAGCGCCGCTGCCTTCATACAGCGAGATTCTCGATGCTATCTTCGGCCGCGCCCATTCCGGCAACGCCGACGCCGCCGACTCTACCGCCGCAGCCACAATGCCGGAGTCTTTTCTCGACCAAAGCGCCATAGACTCCACCACCCACACCAATTGGTTTGAGTTTCTGGCCAGCAAATTCGATTTCCAGAAGTTCAACCCCATCACGAGTTTCAAGACCCACGTGACGCAGCCGGGCATCAGCGGCGATCCTGTGCCCTACAAGCTCAGCAACGACGTGCTGGTCACAACCACCCTGCTCATCAGCCTCTTTATTGCGTGCTTTGTCGTCACCCGCTCAATGCACGCCCTCTTTGTGCAAATCAAGAACTTCTTCTTCAACCGCGACCGCAACGAGTCATTCTCCCTCAAGTCGGAGGGCGAGCTCAAGAACCACGTCTTTGTGGTGGTGCTCGAGAGCTTTGTGCTCAGCCTCCTATTTTTCAGTTATTCGGAGTACAAGATAAGCGGCCAGTTCGTAGAAACCTCGCCCTATCTCCTTTTGTTTGTTGACATGGGCCTGTGTATTATTTATTTCATCCTTAAATATCTATTCTACAGCCTGTTTAACTGGGCGTTTTTCAAGCGCGAAGACCGCGAGCTCTGGACCACGAGCTACAACCTCGTCATGCTGGCCAAGGCCATCTTTCTGCTGCCGCTGGTGCTCGTCGTTTTATATTTCGATTTGCCACCTCAACTTTGCATTTGGGGTTTCATAATACTCATTGGCATCTTTGAATTACTCATACTCTACAAAACCAGACAAATCTTTTTCAACTCACTGTCGGGCATTCTCACAACTTTTTTGTACTTTTGCACTCTGGAATTACTCCCCTTGTTAGCGCTTGTGGGAATCCTGATAAAAACAAACGAGTATTTGATAATTTAGTCCCAGGTATAGTTAAGAGTAACAATACGCCATGATACAGAAAATTCTTGTTTCACAGCCACGCCCAACCACCACAAAATCTCCATATTTGGACATTGAGGAAAAATACGGCGTCAGCATAGATTTTCGTTCACTCATCACCGTAGAACGCCTTACCCCAAAAGAAATCCGTGCGCAGAAGGTTGACATTCTCAGCCACACCGCTATCGTTTTCAACTCTAAGCAGGCAATCGACCATTTCTTTACCTTATGTAAAGACATGCGCATCTCCCTGCCAGAGGACATGAAATACTTCTTTGTTTCTCAGCAAGTATCGCTCTACGTTCAGCAGTACGTGCAATATCGCAAGCGCAAGATTTTCTACGGCAAGACTGGCCTTGTGCAAGACCTGATAGAAGTAATGCTCAAGCACAAGAAGGAGCGCTATTTCATCCCTCAGAGCGACGTGCACCGCAAGGATCTTGCCCATCTGCTCGATGAAAAGGGCGTTTTCCACACCGACTGCGTGATGTATCGCACCGTCAGCGCTCAGCTCGACAAGAGCCAGCCTTTTGACTACGATATGATTGTGCTTTTCACCCCGAGCGGCGCAAAATCGCTCGTTGACAACTATCCTGACTTCAAGCAGGGCGACACTGTGATAGCTTGCTTTGGCGAGAACACCGCTGCCAAACTTGAGGAACTCGGTTTCAGAGTAGATATCAAGGCTGTGCAGGGACAGGGCCAGTCAATGGCCGGCGCCATTAGCAAGTATCTCGACGAGCACAAGTAATCTGCCGCACAGCCGCTCCGCAAGCTCATCAGCGCGGTGCGCATTGCCACACAGGGCAATCACAAAAGACCAAACCTAAACCTTATCTTATTAAGAATTCAAGCCGTGTTTACGTTCAAAAAGCAAGAAAGACTCACGTCACTCAAGGAGATTGACGCCCTTTTTGAGCGCAAGCACAGCAGCGGCGTCAGCATCTATCCGCTGCGCGCCGTA
>JAZUHM010000462.1:0-5832 GCA_045641725.1 Bacteroidaceae bacterium
GCCAGGAGGTTGGATAGTGAGAGGATGTTTTCGGTGGTAGCGCCGTCGGGTGTGGTTATCATCTGGCGCAGTGAGGCTATTTGGCCTGCCACGTCGCCTTCGGTGCGCTGGCGTAGGTAGATCTCCTCGGTGCGGCCGCGCAGCTGGCGCTGTATGTCGGTATTCTCGGGATAGATGGTAGCCAGTCGCTCGAGCAGGCGGTCGGCCTCGACGTCGTTTTTCTGGAGGCGATAGAGGTGGATTTTCTTTTGCCAGAGGCCTTCGTTGTAGGGATTGAGCGCGAGCAGTTCGTTTACATGCACGATGGCTGTGGCATAGTGCTTGGTGCGCTCCTCAATGTTGACGAGGAGCTGGAGCGACTGCTGGTCGCTGGGGTCGTCGCGCAAGGCTCGCAAGAGGAAGTAGCGGGCCATGTCGTAGTCTTTTTTGTGGTAATACTGTTTGCCTTGTACATAATTGGTCTTTGTGTTTTTGTCTGCGATGGTGTTGGCCGCAGCAGGAGCAGTGGCCGACAGACAAGTAGCTGCGAGTATTAGAACCAAGATAAGTTTAATACGCATAGTGATTTGATTTTATATATTATTAATAATGTTATTTCTTTTTGGCGCCCTGGCGGGTCATTTCGCCCCATACGGCGCGTTTGCCAGAGATGAAGTTGAAATATCCCTTGAGTGAGAAAATGGTGATTAAAGGATGGTAGAACATAGGCTCGAGCATGGCGGCCACAATGAGCTTGAGGTAGCTGCGATTGTGGCTATAGCTGCCGCCAGCGATGTAGTCGTAAGAGATGACAAAGCACGACAGCATGACCGAGAACAAATAGATGGCGCCGGCCATTACCCAGAATGTCTGCCAGTTTACTCCGTCGGTTAGCATGAGATAGATAATCATCAATGCGCCGACAAACTCGATGATGGGCGCGAAGAATTCAAAGAGCATCACATAGGGGAATGTGATCATGCCCAGCTGGCGGTATTTGGGGTTGAAGAGCATGCGGGAGTGGCGGGTGACGTGCTGAATCAAGCCACGTCCCCAGCGGGCGCGCTGTCGGTAGAGCACCTTGAGAGTGGCGGGGCCCTCGGTCCAGCAGCAGGTGTGGGTGATTTGCACCACGCGGTATTTGCGCTTTACGTCGCAGCAGTATGCCACCATGCGGAAGAGCATATCCATATCCTCGGCAAAGGAGTCGCTGCCATAGCCGCCGGCCGCGATGCAGACTTCGGTGGAGAAGAGGCCATAACCACCCGACACATTGTTCATGGCGTTGATATAGGCCCAGCCCATTTTACCCACCAGGAAGGAGCGCTTGTACTCAAGGTCCTGAAAGAGAGGGATTGGTCTGGATGATGGCCGGCAATTGGTGATTACTCCGTCTTCAACGGTGGAGCCGTTACTCATGCTCATGATGCCGCTCACGGCGATAATGGTCTTGTCGTGGAGCACCGGGAAAATACACTGGTTGATGGCGTCGCGGGCGAGGATGCAGTCCACGTCGGTATTGATAAAATATGGGTTGGACACCACGTTGAGTCCGGCATTGACGGCGTCGGCCTTAGTTCCACCATTGACCTTGTCCACCACCACGAGGCGCGCATATTTAGGATTCTCAGACTTAAACATGCGCTTGAAAGGCTGGCAATGGATGTATTCGGTATAGACATAAGGTACCTCAACCATCTCAAAATTCTCAATCAAGAGGTCCAGAGTGCGGTCTTTGCTACCGTCGTTTACGATTACGACTTCAAAATTGGGATAATCCTGTTTCAAGAGCGAGTTGACGTTATCTACGATGGTTTTCTCCTCGTTGTAGGCAGGCGCCACAATGCTCACGCCCGGCACCAGGCGGTTGCCGTCGATAGAGTGGCGGATGTGCTCGTCTATCCATTGGCGGCTTTTGCGTGCGTAGAGGTAGGCCATAATCAGCAGCGCGATGTATGAAATCATCAGCGTCAAGCTATAGAAAAATATGGTATATCCGTAGAAGTCAAATAATATTTGCATTGTCGTACAGAGTGTTTAGTCCGTTGGTGTTAGTTGTGCTCGCGGTTATATTTGGCTAATCAAGTATGCCTTTATTAGAATCAAGCGAATCGTCCTGCGAGAAATCAGTGGCGTCGTCTTGTGGTGAGTCAAAGGCGTCGTCCTGAGGCGACTCAAACATGTCTTCTTGTTCAAAGTCAATTGCGTCTTCTTGTGTAAAATCAAACAGGTGTGATTGTGGGGCGCTTTCGAATTGAAGGTCTTGGCTGTCTGTGATTTTGCTGCGCCTCTTTTCGATGAGCTGCGCTTGCGAATCGATCTGCTCTATCAAATGGCGCGACACAGAATTGATAGGAGTGTTTTTGTATTGCTCAAACTGCCTGCGGCTCTGCGGACTGTAGTCGTAGAGGCATGTGAGAGCCAGCTCTGCGGTAGATTTTGTTGGGGCGCTGAGATAGATTTTCTCAAAAAACTTGTCCTTGCGGCCAGTTTTGAGTTCGTGCACTGTTTTTATCAACTCGTTTCTCACTTCAGTAGGCTGCTGCAGGTAGGTCTCGATCATCTGGTCTTCAATCTTTGCGATTTCTTCGGGCGTAGCGGCATGCTTGTCTTTGCTTTCGCCATAGATCATACCCACAGCCTTCATTGCTGCGATGCGGCATTGTATCTGGTCTGCCAAGAAGAATTCTGGCAGTTCAGCAATCTCCTGCTCGTTGCCCCAGTATGCGACTTCTTCTATCAGGAAGCTGGAATTTGACTCATTGTGGATGGTTTTGGCCGTTGTGATCAGTGGCGGCATCTGACGCTCCTTTTCGTGGAGCCAGCCTAGCAAACGGTGAAAGACCATTGAGCGCCAGAGCTCCATGTCTTCGTTGAGGTCTTTTACGATATATTGATAAGGATTGTTGGTGGTGCATATTGCATAGGCGATATGCGACATGTGGCGCAGGCGGGCGTTGTAGTGGTTGATATATGTGGCCAGATATCCCTCCGAGATTACCAGGGGCAAGGTGATAATCACCTGCAGAGTCTGGGCCGCATTCTTGTTTGTCTTGAGATTATGCTTTACATAGTTGGTCACTCCTGTGAGCTCGCACAGCAGTTGGATATTAGGCAGATAAGTGCGCTTGTGCTGCTCTGTACGTAATTTGAGGAGTAGCTGGGTGTAGGTCTCGCCATTAAATTTGCGAAAGGCCTCTGCCTTGCAGTTGCAGGCTAGTTCAACATCATATTTACTGTAGCGTCGCTTGCTTGCTATGATTTCGCGAAAAGCATTTTCATATTTTTCTGAGCATTTGCGCAGCAGGTTTTGCTTGTGGTTGATGCGTTTCATTTTTAGGAAAAACATCGTGCCCAAGGTGAACATAGTGATAACGCTGAGAATAACTATCAGATATGCAACTCGCACCTGCCACGAGAATTCTGCAAAATAATTGAGAATCTGGCGGCACCAGAAATAAACAACGTCCCAACCATAATAGTTTATAACAGGAGTAGTCATATTTGTGTTTGATAATTTCTAATTTGTATGGATTATTGGCCAATCGGGTCCAATTTTGGAGTTTTACCCGACGTTTATACCTTATTTAAATTATTTTGCAAAGGTAAAGTATTTTTTTGACAAACAATTTGTCATTTAAGAAAAAAATCCCTGTTTGTAATATTTTTTCAAATTAAATCTCTCTTTGAATTTTTATTTCGTTGTCAAATCGGAAAAATTATTATCAAAACGAAAATTTGCATTGTCAAATCGGAAATTCATGCACAAAATTCCCCAAAATGTTGTAAAAATTTATGCGAAAAAGAATGAATTTGGCACAAATATTAAAAATAGTGACTGATTTATGCTAAATTTTTGCAATTATTTGAGTGATATTTCATTACATTTGTTAACTTTGCACCATAAAATTTTGAAAAATGATATATAATATAGCACTAATACCAGCATATATCGCAATCATTTTTGCGATTTATCATGAAATAAAATTAAAGCATAAGGTAGGTACCATCTTGATGATTCTGATGAGCATCTTGTTTATCGGACGTTTTATGTTGATTGGATATCAGTTTGCCGGCAATCAATTGTCAGGCACACTTGAATTGCTCAATGATTTCACATTGCTTTTCTTGATTCCGTTTGTGTATATGTACTTGTGTGACCAGTGCGGCACACGTTGGTATAATGGCGCAGCCATCACAATGATACTGTGTATCTTGATCATATTTATACCAAGTCCGTCTTTTGAAGTGTCGGGCACCAGCGGTATTCAACAGTATGACGTCACTTACCCGCGTTCTATTAATATTTATAGGAGCGGCCACAATATCTTTCATCTCCCGCTGAAGAATATCGTGTCAATCATCCACTGCATCATCATCGCTTGGAGAATGTATGTGCTCTACAAGCGAGTTCGTTCTTATGGACTTAAATTCTCTAAACATTTGAAGAATTATTTTGTGTGGATGGCAGTATTCCTTGCAATGGTAATCAACGCTCATGCTCATAGCGAATATATCAGTAGTAGCCAGTTGGTTCACTGGATTTTCTTCATTTCCTTCTCTCTGGTCACCACATGGGGTTTTGCCATGGTGCCGTCAAGCTTTAGCGTGAGCCCGATCGTAACTGAGGATGACGAAAAGCCGGTTCGCCTCGATAGCTTTATCGAAAACAACGTCCATCTCGTAGAGCGACTGCACCAACTCATGGAGGAAGAGAAAATCTATCTGCGCCAGGGCATTGTGATAGACGATGCTGCCCAGCTCGTGGGCACAAACCGCACATATTTTACCCGACTCATGCGTGAGGAATATGGCCAGACATTCAACGACTATGTAAGCAATGCCCGCATCGGCTACTCCAAGCAATTGCTGCTCAAAGGCTCAATGTCGCTTGAAGAAATTGCACAGAAATCAGGCTTCCCAAATGCCTCGTCATACTGCCGCACTTTCAAGCGCATAACCGACCTGACCCCGACTCAGTGGAAAAAGGGAGAATAAATTTGAGAATAAAAAGTGGCGGAAAAATTTTCCCCAATCAAAAAAAATATTTACCTTTGCACCGCTTAAACCATCTGCCCTAGGCAGAGAAGTAAGCACAAGGACTTGTAGCTCAGTTGGTTAGAGCAACAGACTCATAATCTGGAGGTCCTAGGTTCAAGCCCTAGCTGGTCCACCCACAAAGCATGCCCTTATGAGAAATCGTAGGGGCATGTTAAATTTTCAAACAATCCCGATAGAACTAACGCTATAACTTGATGAAGGCCATAGCAAGAGTTCTAATCAAAAGCAATAATAATAACTAAACACAATAATCACAGACAATTATGTTAGAACTTGCACTTATCGTAATATTTATCTTTGGAGTCCTCGAGATAATTCTCTTTTTCAAAATTTGGGGTATGACAAATAACGTAGCAAAAATCAGAGAGATCTTGGAATCTCAAAATGAAAAGCATAATAATAATCCCCAAAAAGTACAACAACTGGCGCAGACTGGGCATAAGGCAGAAGCGGAAGAGACTCTTGAGGATATTGCCCGCAAACTTTCTTATGACATCATGAATAAAAAGATTTCTGCCAAAGTAGCTGAAGAAAGATTTGCGAAGCTCGAAGAGCAATATAAATCTCTCAATAAGACAATGCCAGACTATATAGCAGCTGTGAAAGATATGTTATAACTCACTCTGCCAGGATCGACAGCCCAGTAGAAAAATACTGGGGACGTCTGAAATAATTTAATCAAAACATGTGATCAAAAAGTTTGTCACAGACTTGCGCCTTTCGGCTACTGCTGCTGGCGGGGCTGCCTTTATAAGAGTACTCTTAACAGTCAGCCCCGCCCGCAGCAGTAGT
>JAZUHM010000463.1:0-5176 GCA_045641725.1 Bacteroidaceae bacterium
AAGCCCATGCTTCAGGCCATAGGCAATCCCGCTTTGCAAGATGAGTATCGCAATATACTCAAGGCCTTCTATGGTGCGCTCAAGTCAATGGATGGCTGCATACAGTTCGCAATGCTCACGGGTGTGACTAAGTTTGGCAAGGTCAGCGTCTTCTCCGACCTCAATCACCTCAACGACCTCTCAATGGATGCGCGCTACTATGACATCTGCGGCATCAGCGAGGCAGAGATACATAAGTATTTCGATCAGGGCGTTGCCGAGTTAGCCGAGGCCAATGACATCACTGTAGATGAATGCCGCACCATGCTCAAGGAACGTTATGACGGCTATCATTTTGAAGAAAATGCGCCAGGATTGTACAATCCTTTCAGTCTCCTGCAGACACTAAGTAAGAAGAAATTTGGCAGTTATTGGTTTGAGACCGGCACCCCCACATATCTCGTTACGCTCTTGCAGCTCCACGACTACAATTTGGAGTCCATGTCGCAGGTCGAGACCGATGCCGACGTGCTCAACTCAACCGACGGCGGCAGTACAGACCCCATTCCTGTCATCTATCAAAGCGGATATCTCACCATACAGGACTACGACAAGGAGTTTGGGCTCTATACTCTTGGTTTTCCCAACAAGGAAGTCGAGGAAGGGTTTATGAAATTTCTCGTGCCATACTACACAAATATCAGCAAGTCGGAGTCGGCATTTGAGATTATGCAGTTTGTGAAGGACGTTCGTGCCGGTCGCACTGAGCAATTTATCAAGCGTCTCAAGTCATTCTTTGCCGACACGCCCTACGAACTTGTCAATGATCTCGAGAATCATTATCAGAATGTGCTCTTTATCATCACGCGCCTCATGGGTATTTACACCAAGGCCGAGTACCACACGAGCGAGGGCCGCATAGATATGGTTATTCAGACCCCGCTCTACTGCTATGTGCTTGAGTTTAAGCTCGATGGCACGGCCCAGGAGGCTTTACAGCAGATTCAGGACAAGAACTACGCCCTGCCTTTTGAGATGAACGGCCAGCAGATAATCCGCATCGGCATGAATTTCTCGAGCGAGACCCGCAATATCGACCAGGTGGCCATAGGGTGAGAATAGCAATGGGAATTGTTGAGAATAATCTATCAGAGTTCTTGTAACTGGCTGATTTGTTGATTGCTGCGTGTTGTTGCGACCTCGCAGTTTGTGGTATGTTTTAATATGAAAGATTGTAAATCCAAACATAATGAGAGTATTGCTCCCGAATTGGTAGTAATGCTGACGCACGACGACATGACCGTCGCCAATGCGGCCCAGATTTTTGAGCAGTGCAAGGATTCCAAGGCAAAATACTGGGGATTTAAGGAGAAGCCCCTGCCCACCGCGGAGATGAAGGCGCTGCTCGCGGAGATGAAGCGCTGCGGCAAAACGACATTTCTCGAAGTGGTGGAATACACTGAGGCAGAGGGACTTGCCGGAGCGTGCGTGGCGGCAGAATGCGGGTGCGACATACTGATGGGCACGTGTTTCTCCGACAAAATCAACGACTTTTGCCGGGCCCACAACATGAAATATATGCCCTTTGTGGGTAAAATCACCGGCCGCCCCTCAGTGCTTGAGGGCGAGATAGACGAAATGATAGCCGAGGCCCGCGAATATCTGGCCAAAGGCGTGCATGGCTTTGACCTCTTGGGCTATCGCTACACGGGCGACGCGGCACGTCTTAATTCCTTGTTTGTTAAGAACATAGAAGCGCCGGTCTGTTTGGCCGGCAGCGTTGACAGTTACCAGCGCCTCGACGAGATAAAGGCCGCAAATCCCTGGGCCTTTACCATAGGAAGCGCATTTTTTGAAGGCAAATTCGGTAAGTCTTTTTCCCAACAGATAAATAACGTGATAGATTACATGGCAAACGACAAAAACACGAAGAACGAGGTGGTGGAGTACTACGATTCCATTGCCAAGACATACGATGAGAGCCGTTTCAACAACACTTACGGCCGTTTTATCGACGCCCAGGAACGCAAGGTCTTAGACAAACTCATCGATACCGCCGCCGATGGCGCGCGCCTCGACATGGCCTGCGGCACAGGTCGCCTTACCAATTACGCCACTCACGGTCTTGACGCGAGCGCTGAGATGATGGCGTCGGCTCAGGAGCGCCACCCGGCGGTAGAGTTTCGCCAAGCTTCGGCTTGTGACACCGGTTTTGAGGCCGACAGCTTCGACGTGGTCTATTCCTTTCATCTGCTGATGCATCTTGACCACGATACGATAGCAAAAATCTTCGATGAAATGGGCAGAATCATTAAGCCCGGCGGCCGGTTTGTCTTTGACATCCCGTCGAGCAGGCGCCGCAATATGCTTGGCCATAAGCAAGCCACCTGGCACGGCAAATATGAGATGGACACCGCCGCAGCGATGGCCTTTGCCGCTGGCAAGTTTGAACTGCGTCGCCGTTTCGGCATTATGATGCTGCCAGTTCACAAACTGCCGGTGTGGATGCGAAAAGGATTGGTGAAATTCGACTATCTGCTCGCCAATAGTTTCTTGCGAGAATACAGTTCGTATCTGGTGTTTGAGTTTGTAAAGAAATAGGCTTATGGCAAAGAAAAAAAAGCTGTTTTGCGAGATTTGTCCCGCCACCTATGCCATCTCGCTGCACAAGGAAATCTTGAGGCGCAAGCTGCAGAATCTCTTTGACCGCAGGCCGTATGCCAGCAGATTCGAGCAGCAGCGCCTGCCAGTGGTGGTGTCTGCCCACGGCAACTATATGATAAAGACGGGCCCTGGCATTGACGCGCAGATGCAGCGCAACAAGGCCGACAATATACGCCTGGCGAGCAGCAAGATGGATGGCTTGGTGATTTATCCCGGCGAGTCGTTCTCCTTTTGGCGCTATGTGGGCAAGACTTCCCGCAAAAACGGTTTCAGCGAGGGGCGTGTCATTGTCAACGGCAAGCTGATCTCGGGCATCGGCGGCGGACTGTGCAATCTTGCCAACACCATCAATCTGCTGGTGATGGAGAGCCCGCTCACAATCACCGAGGTACACCACCATTCCGACGCTCTGGCTCCCGACCCCGATGGCGTGAGAGTGCCATACAGCGCGGGCACTTCGGTCAACTACAACTTTGTGGATTATCGTTTCTGCAATGAGACCGACCAGCCCTTTCAGCTGTGCGTGTGGTGCGAGGGCGACGATTTGCGGGCCGAGCTGCGCACCACCAAGGAACTGTCCTGTCAGTATCGCATCGCAGAAGAAGACCACCACTTCCACCAGGAGGACGACGGCAAGTACTATCGCAAGTCGAAAATCTATATAGAAAAGGTGGACAAGGCAACCGGCCAGGTCATGGAGCGCAAACTCAATTGGCGCAATCGGTCGGAAGTAATGTTTGACTATACATTGATTCCGCAGGATCAAATCAAGAAATACTAAATAAGAATCTCATAATCCGAGCATGGCACTAAATACAATATTAGACGTTCGCGGCCTCACCAAGCGCATTGGCAGCCTGGTGCTGATGGACAATCTCAGTTTCAGTCTGGCAGAAGGCAAAAAAGTCGGCATCATCGCCAAAAACGGTATGGGCAAGACCACCTTGCTCAACATACTGTGTGACGACGAAGACTATGAGGCGGGCGAAATAGTGTGGCGCCGCGACCTCAGGGTGGGCTATCTCAAGCAGAGCCCTTGGTATCCCGAGAATCTCACGGTGATGGAGGCCTGTTTTCAGCACGGCTCGCCTTTGGCCAACACCGTTTTGGGCTATCAGATGGCCCTCAACACCCCCGGCACGCCCGACCTCGATGTGTGGATGGAGCGCATGGAGACCGCCAACGCCTGGGACTACGAGGCGAGGGTGAAGCAGGTGCTCTCGATGCTGAAAATCACCGATTTCAACGAGAAAATCGGGCACCTCTCGGGCGGACAGCTCAAGCGTGTGGCGCTGGCAAATATTCTGCTGACCGAGCCCGATTTGCTGGTGCTCGACGAGCCCACCAACCACCTCGACCTCGAGATGATCGAATGGCTCGAGCGCTATTTGCAACAGACCACCATGTCGCTGCTGATGGTGACCCACGACCGCTATTTCCTTGATCGCGTATGCAACGACATACTCGAACTGGCCGACCACACCGTCTATGCCTATCACGGCAACTACTCCTATTACCTCGACAAGCGCCAGGAGCGCTTGGACCAGCGCAACGCCGAGCTGGCCCGTCTGAGCAATCTCTATCGCAAGGAGCTGGAGTGGATGCGTCGCACGCCCTCGGCCCGTGGCCCCAAGGCGCGCTATCGTGAGGAGGCTTTCTATGATTTGGAGGAGCGCGCCAATCAGTCTTTCCGCGAAGACAAAACCCGCCTGGAGGTCAAAAGCACTTATATCGGCAATAAGATTTTTGAGATGAATTATATCTCCAAGGCCTTTGGCGACAAGGTGATACTCAAGGATTTTTACTATAATTTCTCGCGCTACGAGAAGATGGGAATCGTGGGCAACAACGGCACAGGCAAGACTACCTTTCTCAAGATGCTGCTCGGCCATCTGCCGCCCGACAGCGGCAAGATTTCCATCGGCCAGACCGTGCGCTTTGGCTATTACAGCCAGGCCGGAATGCAGTTTAATAATCAGATGAAGGTCATCGACGCAGTGCGCGAGATAGCCGAGTATGTCGATTTGGGCAAGGGCCGCAAGCTGAGCGCCTCGCAGTTTTTGCAGCAGTTCCTCTTCTCGCCTGAGACCCAATACAATTATATCTATAAACTCTCGGGCGGCGAGCTGAGGCGCCTGTATCTGTGTACAGTGCTGATGCAGAGCCCCAATTTCCTGATTCTCGACGAGCCGACCAACGATCTGGATATCGTCACTCTGCAGGTGTTGGAGGAATATCTGCAGCAGTTTGAGGGGTGTGTGATAATCGTGAGCCACGACCGCTATTTCATGGACAAAGTGGTCGATCATGTGCTGGTGTTCAAGGGCGATGGCGAGGTCAAGGATTTCCCGGGAAACTATACCCAGTATCGCGAGAGCAAGGCTGCCAAAAGCGAGAGCGCAAATGGCGGCGAGGTTGCCAAAAAAGCCGACGATGCCCCCGCCAAAACGAAGGACCGCACGCCCGACAAGCGCCGCCTGACCTACAAGGAGAAGCAGGAATTTGCTCGCCTCGAAGAAGAGATTGCAGCCCT
>JAZUHM010000464.1:0-2928 GCA_045641725.1 Bacteroidaceae bacterium
CTGTGGTTTGAACTGTCGCCTGGCGCTGGAGTGGATAGTGAAGGCTATCTACAAACTCAAACAAATCGAAATTGGCGAGCGCACCTCACTCTTTGAACTGATGACGGGCGAGCCGTTTACTGAATTCATTGCCGACGACCGTCTCATGATGGCTGCCCACCATATACGCAAGGTTGGCAATAATGCCGCTCACAAAGGCGAGGTGAAACTCAAAGACTCGTTCTTCGCCCTGCTCAACACATACAACCTCACGGCAGGTGTGATGCTCAAGCTGAGAGTGTTTAGCAGTATTGCCCCCTTCAACAAAGACCTCGTTCCACAGACGCCAGAGATAAAGGTGGCCGCGCCCAGTGCTCCCGTAGAGCCATGTCAGGAACTCATCGACAGCATCGACAAGAAGGCGGTGGCTGAGCCTGCCCCTATAGAACTCGACCTCTCCGTCTCCGAGGCTGAGACCCGCAAGCAGTTTATCGACATCATGCTTGCCGAGGCAGGCTGGGAGGTGCTCGACAAGGACGGGGCTATCATTCCCGGCAAGGCGTGCATAGAGATTGAGGTGGAGGGCATGCCCACCGACAAGGGCATTGGCTATGCCGACTATGTGCTCTTTGGGGCCGACAACAAGCCTCTGGCCATAGTGGAGGCCAAGCGCACCAGCATCTCTGCCTCTGCCGGCAAGCACCAGGCAGAGCTCTATGCCGACTGCATTGAGAAGAAATACGGACTCCGCCCGGTAATCTATTATACCAACGGCTATCACACCTATATCATCGACGGACTGGGCTATCCGCCGCGAGAGGTGCTGGGCTATCACACCGAGCAAGACCTCAGGGTGCTCATCCAGCGCCGTGGACGCCAGAGGATTACCGACCTCAAGGTAAACGACAATATCACTAACCGCGAATATCAGAAGCGAGCCGTCAAGGCCATCTGCGAGCATTTCAACTCTAACCACCGCCGAGGACTCCTGGTGCTCGCCACCGGCACTGGCAAGACCCGCATCTCCATATCCCTCTGCGACATACTGATGCGCAACCAGTGGGCAAAGAACATTCTCTTCCTTGCCGACAGAACAGCATTGGTCAACCAGGCCAAGCGAAACTATGCCAGCCTGCTCAAAGACACCTCGGTGAGTGTGCTCAGCGACAAGCACAAGCCCGACCTCAATGCCCGCATCATCTTCTCCACCTACCAGACGATGATCAACTATATCGACACTGAGACCAAGGAGTTCTCTGTCGGCCGCTTTGATTTGATAGTCATCGACGAGAGTCACCGCAGTGTGTTTGGCAAATATATGGCAATCCTCGACTATTTTGACGCGCTCATTGTTGGTCTGACGGCCACTCCGCGAGAGGATGTAGATAAAAACACCTACGACCTCTTTGAACTGGAGAGCGGCGAGCCCAATGCTGCCTACGACCTGGACGAAGCCGTGGCCGACGGCTATCTGGTGAACTATCATGTGGTAAACCGCACCACCAGAATCCTGCAGCAAGGCATAAAGTACGACAATCTCTCTGCCGACGAGAAGAAGCAGATAGAGAGTGTCTATAAATATGAGTCAGCCCTTGAGGGACTTGACGGATTTACGCCTCGCGACATCAAGAACAAGGAAATCTTCCATTATATCTTCAATCAGGACACTATCGACAAGGTGCTCACAGACCTGATGGACAACGGACTGAAGATTCACAGCGGCGACCTCATCGGCAAGACCATCGTCTTTGCCTACAACCATAAGCACGCCGAGCTGGTGGTAGAGCGCTTTCATGCCCTCTATCCCGAATACGGTTCGGATTTCTGCACCCTGATAGACAATCAGGTCAACTATGCGCAGAATCTGATAGACACATTCTCTGAGCGCGACACCATGCCGCAGATAGCCGTGTCGGTAGATATGCTCGACACCGGCATTGATGTGCCCGACATTATCAATCTGGTGTTCTTCAAGCCAGTGCACAGCAAGATTAAGTTCTGGCAGATGATAGGCCGTGGCACACGCCTGTCGCCCAATCTCTTTGGCGCAGGCGAAGATAAGACGGAGTTCCTGATCTTCGACTGGTGTGGCAACTTTGAGTATTTTGTTAAGAATCCGCAGGGCTATGAACCGGCAAACAGCCTGTCGCTGACCGAAAGAATCTTTGGTCTGCGCCTCGATCTTGCATGCACCCTGCAGCATCAGAGATATCAGCAGGATAAGTTCTGCAAGAGTCTGCACGATGAGCTGAAGGACATCCTGAAGGATCAGGTGAGAAACCTCAATACCACCCACGCCTCTGTGAGGAAAAGTTTTGCCTATGTCGATAAGTATCAGCGCGAGAAGACCTGGGAATATATCTCCAGCGTAGATGCAATGGAAATGAAGGACATGGTGGCGCCGCTGCTGGTGAAAGGCACAGTCAATGAGGCTGCAAGTAAGTTTGATGCCTTGCTGCTGCAGATTCAATTGTCAAAGGTCAATAGCGAGGTCTTTTCAGACACCTGCAAGGTCAAGGTCATACAGATAGCCAATGCCCTGCAGGAAAAAGGCAGCATTCCGCAAGTGCACGACAAGATGGAGCTTATAAACGAGGTGGCAAATATAGATTGGGACAACACCTCGCTCAGCAAGTTGGAGACTATACGCAAGGAACTGCGTGAGCTGATGAAGTTTATAGACGGGACAAGCAACAAGACATTTACCCTGAATATTGCCGATGTGCTGGAGAGCAAGGATCCGGTGGGCGCCCTGAAGCTTACCACCTCCTACAGGCAGAGAGTAATCGACTATCTTGCAGAGCACAGAGACCTGCCAGTGCTGGAGAAGATTTTCAGGCTTGAGCAGTTGCAGCCGTCAGATATCGTAGAACTCGAGAAAATCTGCTGGAAGGAGCTTGGCACCAAGCAGGAATATGACGCCTATATATCAAGAAACAATATGATCTG
>JAZUHM010000465.1:0-11216 GCA_045641725.1 Bacteroidaceae bacterium
GGTATTGTTGTCGATCAGCACCCAGCGATCTACTATCTGGCTGTAAACCTCTATCATGTTCTGAATGCCAGCCACATAGCGGCGTCTGATTACGTCCTCGGGAATGTGGTGACCTCCCTCCGAAACGCGCTTGGCCACGCGCTTGACGGCCACGTCGGCGCTTGAGAGCCACAAGAAAATCAGTTCTACGCGGTAGCCGGCCTTGTGAGCCTTGTTGATCAGGTTGACATAAGAATGGGTAGAGAGCGTAGTCTCTACGGCAAAGGTGGCGCCTTTCTTCATCAGGTCGGTAATGCGGCTGATCATCAGCTTGCCAGCCTCAATAGGCACACTCTCGGGGTGAAAAGGCGACAGACCGCGGGCAATTTCATCGGCATTGATAAATTCCTCGCAATTCATGACATCCGGCAGGATGGTAAAGGCGGCAGTGGTCTTGCCAGCGCCGTTGCACCCTGCGATGATAAACATTTTCTTTGGCATGTTGGATTATTTTGTTTAGGTGTATGCATAATATTACTGCGCAAATATAAAATTTTTGCTCAATAACGGCCACATTTTGTATTCTAAAAATGATTTTTCACCCAGTTCTGGAGAATTATGGACCACTTTTGAGAAGGTTTCAGTCTCATTTTATTAACTTTGCCCTCGTTATGACACAGACCGAATCACAGATTTTCAACCGTGTAGAGCGCCTGGTGGGGCTTGAAGGTTTGGAGGTACTGCAAAACCTCAAGGTAATCGTTTTTGGCGTAGGCGGCGTAGGCGGCTGGTGCGCCGAGAGCCTGGTGCGCTCAGGCGTGAAGCACCTAACCATAGTTGACTCCGACCGGGTGAGCATCACCAATGTCAACCGCCAGGCCATGGCCACCACACTCACCGTGGGCCAGGTCAAGGTAGAGGCTCTCAAGCAGCGCCTGCTCGCCATCAACCCCGATGCCCGAATCGATGCTCGCGAGGGAATCTACAGTGCTGACACCGCCGACCTCTATCCGCTCAGCGACTACGACTATGTGATAGACGCCATCGACTCGCTGCAAGACAAGGTGACACTCATCTTGCGAGCCACCGCCGCCGATTGCAAGTTCTACTCCTCTATGGGCGCCGCCCTCAAGATGGACCCTACGAAAATCAGTGTGGCAGAATTCTATAAGGTACAAGGCTGTCCGCTCGCCCGCGCCCTGCGCCGCCGCATGAAGAGCCTGGAGCGATACCCCGCCCGCAAATTCAAGTGCGTGTATAGTCCCGAAGTGCTTCAAAACAAAGGCGCCGACACTCTGCCGCCGCCCAGCGCCACTGCGTCGTACGCCGATTCGCGCAAAGCTCAGATCAACGGCACCCTTGCCCATACCACCGCCATCTTTGGCTTCACCCTCGCCGGCCTCGTAGTGCAAGACGCCCTCGGCACCCACTGATCTTCGCCACCTCGCCCGCCAATTCCGCACCTTATACCTTATTATATATATAACGGACGAAACCAATACCTAGGTTGGCGCGTCCCGCGCCGAACATCGACCTTAGAGTTTCGAGCGACAACTCTGTAATTTTAAGTCACCGGGCGGTGACATTGGCGTCATCGGGCGGTGACTTTAATGTCATCGGGCGGTGACTCTATTTTTGTGCGCAGTAAAATCGCGCCCGCCCGCAGAAAAGTGGTTTTGTTCCGAATAGTTTTTGTGTCACCCACGGGTGACGCTGATGTCACCCACGAGTGACTTTAATGTCACCCACGGGTGACTTTGAAGTCATCCACGGGTGACACTAATTCAAATCGCCATTTGTTAGAATTTGTGCTGCTAATATTTCTCGCGAAGCGACAAGATAATCAACATCTTAGAGATTGCAAACTGTGTTGCGTAGTTGTCGGGAAAAATCCATGCTTGGTCTGCGATTATTGTCCGCTTATTGCGGCGGCGCGGTCGTAGTATTCCTGGGCCTTTGACTTGTTTTGAGCCACGCCTATGCCGAAGTCGTAGCATTTGGCAAGATTGTTGAGTCCATCGACATCGTTTAACTTTGCAGCCTGGGTGTAATATTCTACGGCTTTTTCCTCGTCTTTGCCTACGCCTTTGCCTTCTTGATAGCAAACGCCAATAAGATTTATGGCAGGAGAGTAATTGCCATGGGCACTCTTTTTGGCGAGTTCGAAGGCCTTGTTGTAATCTTGCTCTACACCTGTGTTTTGGAAATAGCACACTCCAAGCATACACATTGCTGCGGGATTGGATTGCAGGGCTGACTTCTTAAACCATTTTACGGCTTTGTTGTAATCTTGCTCTACGCCTATTCCGTCATAGTAGCATATGCCGATGCAGTATTGTGATAAGTCATCGAAATACTCGGCTCCTTTCTTATAATATTCTATAGCCTTGCGCGGGTCGGGCTCTACGCCGTAGCCATATTGGTAGCACATTCCCAGGCCGGAATATGCTTCTATATATCCGTGGTCGATTGCGGCCTGAAACCACTTTATGGCTTCGCGGGAATTCTGCTCTACGCCGTCGCCCGCATAATAACAAAAGCCGACATTGTTTTGGGCTCTGGAGTAGCCCATCTCGGCTGCTTTCATAAACAGTTTGAAGGCCTTGGCCTTGTCTTTGGCTACGCCATAGCCATACAAATAGCATATGCCGAGATTGGTGAGGTCGATGGCATTGCCGCTTTCGGCTGCTTTTTTGTTTGTCTCATAGCTCTTGGCATACCACTCTTCGGCGAGTTTCTCGTTGCTCTCTACGCCATAGCCGTCAAAATAGGCTTTGCCTAATATGTATTGTGCGCGCCCACTGCCTTGTTCTGCGAGTTCGCGGATTTTTCGAGTACCTTCTTCTATATTGCCGCTGGCTCGCAATTTCCACGCGGCTTCTATCTTGTCGTCAAATTCTTCGCCACTGACAACTTCGTCATCTACCTGCTCGTCGGTAAATATGACTTTCACAATCTTGATCATCTTCTTGCAGCTGCCAAATAGCAGAACCGAGCCAAGCACTAAGGATACTAGAAAAATTTTGTTTCTCATATACTGAATTGTTTGCGTTTTTGATTATTTTCATGGGCAAAGGTAATGATATTTTGCTATCTTCCACCAAAAACGAGACGATTTTTTATCAAACATAGGTGAGATTTGAAATAATTTCATTATTTTTGCTACCATGCAGAAACTACCGACCACATTGAGCGTTGGCATCGTGAGCGCCAGAGTGATAGTCGTTTGCCTCAATGGCAAGTGGCTGAAGGACGATGGCGGCATCGCTGAAGACCAGCAGCTGAGCGTGAGCCAGCCTATGAATCTGGCGCCGCTTGAGGCTGGTTGCTCATTCACTCTGCGCGGAGTCACTATCGGTAAAGACTATCACTGGCAGCGCCAGGAAGACCAGACCTTCACCGGCCGGCTGAGCATCATCCGTGAGGGCGAGGAGCTGACGGCGGTCAATACTCTGGCCATAGAGGACTATCTGGTGTCAGTTATCAGCAGCGAGATGAGCGCCACTGCGGGCTTGGAGTTCCTGAAGGCCGCTGCGGTCATCAGCCGCTCGTGGGTCATCAATATGATTCTGCGCAAAGAGAGGAAAGAGCAGATTAAGGAGGTGCGCCAGGAGCCCGGCTCCTATATCACCTGGTTTGACCACGAAGACCATACGCTCTACGACGTCTGCGCCGACGATCACTGCCAGCGCTATCAGGGTATCACCAAGGCTAACAACCCCAATGTGCGCCGCGCCGTGGAGGAAACCCGAGGCCAGGTGCTCACATTTGGAGGCCAGGTGTGCGACTGCCGCTTCTCAAAATGCTGCGGCGGCAGAATGGAGGAGTTTGCCACCTGCTGGGAAGACACAGAGGTGCCTTATCTGCAGGCTCGTGAAGACCGCGATCCGCGCGACGGCTCTATCTTTTGCGACACACAAGACAAGGCCATCCTTTCGCAAGTGCTGAACAATTATGATCAGGAGACCGCCGATTTCTACCGCTGGACAGTGAGCTACACTCAAGAGCAGATGGCCAGACTGCTCAGCCGCAAGCTGGGACACGACTTTGGCGATATTGCTGAGCTCCGCTCCATCAAGCGAGGCCCCAGCGGCCGCATCTGCCAACTGCTCGTCAGGGGCACTAAGCGCCAACTCATCATCGGCAAGGAGCTTATAATCCGCTCGGCGCTCTCCGAGAGTCACCTGTATAGCTCTGCCTTCACCGTTGAGGCCTCTGACCCCGACGACCGAGGCATTCCGCAGGCATTTACCCTACACGGCAAAGGCTGGGGACACGGCGTGGGGCTCTGCCAGATAGGTGCGGCAGTAATGGCAAGCAAGGGCTACGACTACACTCAGATTCTCGCCCACTATTACCCCGGCGCCGCACTGACAAGGTAGTTCTCCCTCGCTAAAACACAAAAATAAATTACTCACACATCGGAAATGAAGAATATATCACCCTGGGCATGGATTCCCACACTGTACTTTGCAGAAGGATTGCCCTATATACTTGTCACAGGCCTGTCGGTAGTTATGTTTACCGCCATGGGCATGAGCGACACAGACATCGCCTTTTACACGGGTTGGTTTGGGTTGCCCTGGGCCATCAAGCCATTCTGGAGTCCATTCGTCGATACGCTCAAAACCAAGCGCTGGTGGGTGCTTGCCATGCAGATTCTGATGGGCGCATCGCTGGCTGGCATTGCATTTTCGCTGCCTACCGAGATGTGGCTGCAATGCACCATCTGCGCTTTCTTCATTATTTCATTCTGCAGTGCCACCCACGACATCGCAGCCGACGGATTCTACATGATAGAACTCAAGGAACACGAGCAGGCGCAGTTTGTTGGCATTCGCAATACGTTCTACCGTCTGGCCGTAATCTTCGGCAATAGCATTCTTGTGCTTATAGCCGGCGTGTTGAGCGACATATTCCCCACGGCCTACGCATGGAGCTTTGTTTTCTACGGAGTGGCAGCGCTGTTTATCCTCTTGTGGATATTCCACCTCAAGTTCCTGCCCCGCCCGCAGGCTGACGTCAAACGCGAGAATGTATTTAAGAGCATCGGACAGATGTTTGTGTCGTTTTTTACCAAGTTTCCCGTCGGCCAACTGCTTGTGGCGCTGGCATTTCTGCTTTTCTTCAGATTTCCCGAGGCTCTGCTCAACACTATGTCCAAGACTTTCCTCATGCGTCCGCAGATCGACGGCGGCCTGGGCCTGACAGAGCAGCAGTTTGGCATCGCCTACGGCACAGTGGGCTTGTTTGGCCTGCTGCTGGGCGGCATTGTGGGCGGATTTCTCGCCAGCACCCACGGCCTGAAGAAGTGGCTGTGGCCAATGGTGCTCGCCCTCACATTGCCCGACCTTATTTATATATATCTTAGCTACACCCTCGATTCAAATATGCTTGTGGTCAGCTCGTGCCTCTTTGTTGAGCAGTTTGGCTACGGCCTTGGATTTACGGCCCTCACGCTCTATATGCTTTATTTCTGCCAAGGCGCCTTCAAGACTTCGCACTATGCCATCTGTACCGGCATATCTTTCCTTGGCCTGATGCTGCCTGGCATCGTCTCGGGCTGGATTAAAGACGCTGTGGGCTACCAGACATTCTTCATTATCGTGATGATAAGCTGCGCAATCACGTTTATCGTGACGGCCCTTATCAAGATTGACCCGCAATTTGGCAAGAAAACTAAATAATTCACACTCATGAAACACCTAACCTCCTACTTTTTGATATTAATAGCGGCAATAAGCCTCTGCGCCTGCTCGTCAGACAATTCTGAGGGCGGCGACGACGGGCCAACCACCTATCGCCGCTCCGTAATCATCTATGTCGCTGCGCAAAACTCCCTCGGCGCGGCGGGGGCAGCGCGACTCGACTCTGCCGAGGTCTATAACGGCGCCATACTCAACTCCAACAGCAAGGACAACGTCTTCCTCTTTATTGACGACGCCCGCCTGCCGCGCCTCTACCGCATCTACAAATACAAGAACCGCACCATCTGCGACAAAATCAAGGTGTGGCCCGAAGACGTCTGTTCGAGCGACCCTGCCACGCTCTGCGACATAATAAAATCCGTGGGGCAGCAATATCCCTCTGAGAGCTACGGACTGGTGCTCTGGAGCCACGGCAGCGGATGGCTGGCGAGCGACAATGTGGTCAATACGCTCAAGAGTCGCCCCTTCTCGTTTGGAATTGACGTCGGCCCCGGAGGCGACATGCGAAACGACAAGGATGCCGACAATCTGCCCGCACCAAAGATGGACATTGCCGACATGGCGCAGGCCATCCGCCAGAGCGGCGTCACGTTTGACTATATATTCTTCGACGCCTGCCTGATGCAAAACATCGAGGTCGCCTATGAGCTCAAGGACGTCACCCGCTATCTGGTGGGCAGCCCTATATCCACCTCTGCCTACGGCGGCTATTACACCAACCTCATTCCGCGAGCACTGATGGCCTATCCGGCCAACGATCAGAACGTGTCGCTCATTGCCAGCCAGTATTATTACGACGCTGTAGAGAACCCCGACCTGCGCAAATACTATGGCGAGACCGGCTGCGTGATATCTGTCATCAAGACCGAGCAGCTTCCGCAATTGGCGCAGGCCACAGGCCAGTTGATAGCCAAGTATCTGGCCGGCAAAAAGTCGCCCAGCCTAATCAACGTGCAGACCTACTGCAGCTCGCAAGCCTACAACTCGCCCGACTTCTGCGATATGGGCAGCGTGATGGGCCAAATGGTCACCTCTGAGGAGTATGCCGCGTGGACAGCGCTCGCCAAGCAAGTCGTAATCAACTACAAGGCTTCCAACAAATTCATTCTCTCCAACACTGCCTTCTCCACAAGATATGGCTACATCACAGACCGCGACCACATACTTGGAGTATCAATGTATGTACCCCGCAATATGTTCAACTCACCGCAATATTCACAATTCAATCAGCAATTCAAAAAAACAGCCTGGTACCGCGACGCCAATTGGGCCGCTACCGGCTGGTAAAACAATTAACTAAAACACATTATGAGAAACCTAATCCTATCGCTCTGCGCCATGCTATGCATCAGCGCCGCAGCACAGCAATCAGTGCTAGACAAACTCACACAGCCCCACAACATCGACACCAATTATATCGCCATGCCCAGTCACAAATGGCAAGTGGGCGTCAGCGGCAGATATACCTATAGCACATTCCACACCAGGATTCCAATCCCCGAAAGCTATCAGAAGCAAATTGTTGAAGCCATGCCCGACGCAAGCGGCCTGCTCAACTATGACCTCGACCTCCATTCCGACGCAACCAAGGTCGGATTCTTTGCAGGCTACGGCACCCTGCGCGCCAGCCTCGGATTTACCATCAACAACCGCGACAAGAGCACCGACCTCAGCGTAGAATGCCTCGGCTCCAAATTCGGCGGACTCGTCAACTATCACCACTCCAAGCAGATGCACGGCCAATTCTACGATGCCCTCGGCAGCGTGGCCGACATCCTGGTTTACAACGTATTTGACATCCCCATTGACCGACAGGAAATCATCAAAGAAAACACCACTGACGTGCAATCAGGCTTTGTCAGCACCACCACACTCCACATGCAAGGCCACTATGTAGCCAACAGCAAGCGCTTCGCCTATTCAGCCGCCCGCACAGGCACCCGACTCCAAAAGCGCAGCGCCGGCAGCTTCATAGCCCTCGCCGACTTCTATTTTAGCAGAGCACAATTCAAGGAAGGCATCTTCCTGGGTAACAACGAGCGCTTCCGCACCTACAAGATAGCCATCGGAGGCGGCTATGGCTACAACTGGACACCCAACCAGGGACGCTTTGTACTCTCGGCCTCAGCCCTGCCAATGCTCAACCTCGTATCGTGGGCACGCCACAAAACCCAGTGCCCCTACGCCTCAAGAGAAGATTTCTTTAAGCAACATCCCACATCCACCGAAGAAGAATATCAGGCCATGCTCAACTCATACGACCCCCATGGCACCGGTAGCGCCCACCACATTCAGCACACCGTGAACCGCGCCGGCCGCATCAACTTCGGCCTCACAGCCCGCGTAGCTGCCATCTGGAACTTCAGCGACCACATGTTTGCCAACGCATTTTGCACATACCAATACCTGCGTCACAAAAACAAAGAAGACTACCGCGTTATTCAAACCGACACCTACGCCCAACTTTCGCTGGGCTACAGATTCTAATTTATTGTTGTCCGGAAATAACTCTTAAACCGTTTGCAATATAATAATCTTCAAGACGTTGTGACGATATTACATGGTCGGGGCTTACCTTTGAACTGTCAGCCAGCAACTCTGCTCGCATTTGAGTCGTCTGCTCCCCTAGGCGAGGGGAGCTGTCGCGAAGCGACTGAGGGGTCGATAGCGTAATTTGTTGCTATTCAGCCATTTGTGCTTGTTGGGCCTCCGTACCCCTCCGGCTCTTCGAGCCACCTCCCCTCCTCAGGGGAGGAGACGACTCAATCACAATCATTTGTTTTACTGGACACTAATAAATTCTAATACCCCACACACCCAGTACACGCAAGGGCGCCGCAACCACCAAGTTGCAGCGCCCTTGCGCATTTCTGCTCCCCGTCAGCCAAACCGGCAGCGCCTTTGCACCAAAAATCTGCGCCTTGAAAAAGTCTTACTTCGAGATAAATTTCGTTCACAGCGCTGTGAACGTTTGTTCACAGGGGTGTGAACGATTGTTCACAGCGCTGTGAACAACTGTTCACAGCGCTGTGAACCAAAATTAGCGCGCACTTGGTTGAAATCAGGGCGAATTTTGGGAGGGGTTGAGCGCAGTGGAGTGGGGATTAAACCTCTATGCGGTTTGCGATGGCGGCGGCTTCGTCGTCTGTGAGGGCTACTTCGCTGAGGATGTCTTGGATTTTCTGGGCTGTGAGGCGGTTGAAATCTTTTTCGAGTGGGGTGATGATGAGTCCTGCCATATCTACGGCGCCTGGGCTGATGCAGTAGTTGTTGTCGCCCTCGGCAAAGTAGCAGTCGGGGCGCAGCTTGCGGCGGGGGATGATGATGAAGTTGCCGCCCCATGCCAGGATGTTGAGGCGTGGCTCGGCTTCGTCTTCTACTATTGGCATGGCCTTGATTACGGCTTCGGCGGCCTCAACGGTGCGTGCTGCAAAGAATGGGTAGATATAGCTGTTGACCATCAGGATGTCCTTGCTGACGGGGGTGGCGGTGGCCAGATACTTGTTGATGTCGCGCTGGAGTGGCATCTCGCCCTTGGCTCCGGCCTGGAAGTGGAAGTGGTCGGGGGCAGAGGCGCCGCACTGGGCGCCGTTGTAGAAGAATACATAGTCGGGCAGCAGTCTGGTCATTCGCTCCAGGTCGTGCAGGCGGCCGGCTATCTGCTGTGGGGCGTGGGCCATGAGTGGCACGGTGAAGTGGCGGTGGAGTATTGGGTATGGGTTGAGGCAGAACTGGTATTTGCCGTCGTGGCGGTGGTGCATCTGCTGAGCGGGCTGGTTGTCCTGGCAGAGGAAACACTTGCGCTGTGCGATGCTTGCCTTGTCAACCTTGGCGCCTGTGGAGCGGATGCGGGCGGGGTTGAACTGGGCCTCTATCTGCATGCCAAAGTTGGTGGTGAACTGCTTTTTCTGTACCTTGGTGTCAAGCTCGCTAAAGCGCTGTGCGACTTCGGGCCAGCTGGCGAGCTGCGCGGTGTAGAGGGTGTTGAGTGTCTCGCTGCTGACTGTCTGCTTGAGCAGCTCTTCGCGGCGGAGTATTTCCTGGGTGCGTATCCAGTCTTTGTAGAGGTTGTTTTTGTTGACTTTCTCTACAGACAGGGCTGCGTCGGAGTTGCCGTCCCAGCGGCGGCAGAGGTAGAGATTGTCGTAGATGCGGCCTATGCGGTATTGGCGCGAGATGGCTATGCCCACGGCGTAGTCTTCGCCGTAGCTGGTGTTGGGGAATCCTATCTGGCGCAGCACTGGCACGAAGAATGCCCTGGGTGCTCCGAGTCCGTTGATGCGCAGTGCGTTGTTTGGGCCGTTGTGGTCGGTCCATTCCTTGTGGTCGATGAGTCCGGGAGGCAGCGGCTGTAGGTTGAAATCTACGAGGCTGTAGCTGCCGATGACCATGGCGGCATTGGTCTCATAGAATTTGTCGATAATCTTCTGGAGTGTGTCGGGGCCGCTGTAGAGGTCGTCGGAGTCGAGCTGTACGGCAAATTTGCCGCAGTGCTCAGAGCGGATGGCGAGGTCCCAGCAGCCGCCGATGCCAAGGTCGGTGCGCTCTGGTATGAGGTGGATGACTCTCTTGTCGGCGCTCGCCACAGCCTCGATTGCCTCGCCCGTGCCGTCGGTCGAGAGATTATCGACTACGATGATGTTGAATGGGAATGACGTCTCTTGAGATAGCACCGAATGGATGGCGTCGGCAATGGTTTTAACGCGGTTTCGCACTGGAATGATCACGCTGGCCTCGATGGCGAACTCGGCGCTGAGGTCTGCGGCGCGAATCATGTCGGGACAGAGGCGCAGTCCCTGTTTTTCGAGCCAGAGCGTGAATGCCTGCTCCATCTCTATCTGCACTTCTCGCATGGCGGGGTTGACGTAATCAAACTGCTTCTCGCCGCTCTTGCGCAGGTCGCTTTCTTCCTCGGTGTAGAGCAGTTCCGGCACTCGGACATTGCGGCGGCGCAATTGGTCGGCGTAGAGGGCGGCGTAGCGATAGTCGCTGGCTGTATAGAGCGGGCCGGCATAAATCTGCAGGCTGCCGAACTCAAAGTCGTTTCTCACGCTGCCTTTTTGGTAGTTGATGAGCGGATGGGGCTGTGTGGCGCCGTTTTTCACCTCGTAGTAGTCGGCATAGACCATAGCGCCCGGCGTGCAGACGGAGGTCATGCGCTCAATGGCGCGGTAGCCGATGCTCAGCGGCGAGGTCTTGGTATATATAATATTGTAGTCTGCGTGGTAGGAGTTGATGAGCCGCAGCACGGTGGTGTCGAACGATGTGGAATCGGTTTCGACAATCTCTATCAGCGGGTCGCTGGTGGTCAGTTGCTGTTCGGCCGGCAGCGACGCGGGCTGCAGCACTACGATTTTGTCGAGAGCCGACTGTGTTTTGAGGCTCGCCAGAGTCTTGGCGGTGTCGATTGTATTCTGATGAAAGAGGAAAAGAATGTTTATCATTGTCTTTGTGTTTTGTCTTGGTTCAGTAGTTTGCGGATGGATATTTTCTCACCCACAATCCAGATTCTTTCGCCGTCGAGTATCT
>JAZUHM010000466.1:0-4262 GCA_045641725.1 Bacteroidaceae bacterium
CTAGGGGAGCAGACGGCTCAAATGCGAACATTAGACTTTTATTCGTACAGGTCGAAAAATTTTAGCGAACAATAATAAAAGAATCACCTTTCGCAGGTTGGATTATTCTGCCAAACTGCAAAAGGCGATGCCTTTATGCTGCGCCCAGGGCGCAGGGACTGCTTGCTAAACCCAAATAGCTAATATGTCACCCGACGACTATTTGGGTTAAACCGGCGCTACTTGCGGTTATATGGATCGTTGTTGTGCATGCGCCTGACTGCCCTGCGGCTTTCCTCGGAGCGGCGGCGGTGGTCTTCGCTCTGCTCCTCGGCAAGCTGCTGTTCCTTTTCGCGCAGGTTCTGCAAGACGAGGTTCAGACTGTGCTGGGCGGTCATCACATCGAGGCGGCTCAGTCCCTTGAGGCTCTCCTTGAGGGTGCGCACGGCAATGGCCTGAGCACGGTCGGCGATAGCCATTCCCCTGGCAGTCAGCGAGATATAGTTGTTGCGTTGGTCAACGCGCGACTTGCGGCGCTCTACGAATTTCGACTCCTCAAGGCCGGTGATGATGCGGCTCATGGTTGGTTTGCTGAGCGAAGTGGCGTCGCAGAGGTCCTGCTGTGTGCAGATGTCGGACATGTTGATAGCCAGCAGCACGTCGAGCTGGTCGCCGCTGATTTCAAGCCCCGCCTCACGGAAGTCCTCGTTCATTCTCCTGCGAAAGGCATTGCTCACCTTGCCATTCATGAGGGCAAAGATTAGTCGGTAGTCTATTGATTGTGCGATACTCATAATCGAGTGGTTATTAGTCTGTTAGTATAAGATATCGGCCAGTGTGGTGTTGTTGCCGAAGCGGTCGAGATCCACATCGCCGTTTATTCCGCTCACCTTGCCGTGCTCCGTAAACTGCCAGATGTCGTGCTGTTTGGTAAAAAGAATCGGAGCCTCCTTTCCATAGCGCGCCAGGAAGAGGACATTGTCATCAAATTGGGGCCAGAGATTTTTCTGATAAAACCTGTAGCTGCAGTATATCACAGGCTTTGCGCAGTAATATTCCTCAACCAGGTCCACAAACTTGGCCAGGCTGTCTTGCAACTGCTTGCGGCTCCAGGCCTTGAGCTTCGCTTCCTCCAGATCGACCATCGGCAGTATGTCCTGGCGGTCGCGGTCGGCCACTTGTTTGAAATAGTTAAACTGAGTCCGCATCGCGGTGCGGGTAGTAAGCACATGATACGAGCCTACCTTGATTCCGGCCTTGCGAGCGTTCTTTATGTTGCGGGCATATTGCTTGTCGGTGTACTTAAATCCCTCAGTTGCTTTGATATAGGCGAAGCGGACGTGCGAATCGGCGGCCACTTTTTCCCAATTGATGGTGCCATTGTTGTGCGACACGTCGATGCCGTCGTAGTGGTCGGCATCGGTGGGGCGGTAGCTGCCCGCCACCTTGTTGAAGATGCTATAGAAAATGGCAGGCAGCGCAAAATATACCACCGCCGCCAACACCACTGCCACCACAGTCGCCACAACGGCCGCCCACATGCAGCCCATGCAGCCTTTCGACAAGCCCGGGCGCGACTTTTTCGACCCACCGCGACGCGAGGTGGACTTTCGGGCCCCACCTTGCGAGCTGGCGCGACTGCTTTTCGAGGCAGAGTGAGCCGAGGGCGATTTGCGTTTCTTCAATGGTGGCATTTTATCTCAAAATTAGCGTTTTTTGCAAAATTAGTTGCAAAGATAACTATTTTTAGGCACTTTTTCAACAAAGTGACAATGTTTTTCGTCTTTGAGAGCACTCACATTATAAAATATAAATAAAAAATCGTATCTTTGCACCAAAACATGCAATATGCGAGAATGCGTTGACTTTATTTCAGCCCCTGCCTACACACCGTTAGAGCAAAGCCTGGATGCCATACAAGGCGCCCTGGCAGAATGGTTGCGCGCCAGAAATCTGCAAGAGAGTGCACTGATTTGGGCACGCCTCTTCCTGAGCGACGCAGCTAACCAAACCGACCTCGTAAAGAGCCACCCCCTGTATCGCAACACGCTGTCGCACAGCGCATTTTCCTACATCGGCCAGCCCATGTTGAACGGCGCCAAAGCCGGATTGATGTTCGCCGCCGACCTCAGCCAGTCTATCCGCAAGGAAGGCACTCCCGACAAAATGGCAATTAGCTCGGGCGACACCACAATGCTCTTCCATTCCATCAGACTGACCGACGAAGAAGCCAAAAGCCTCACGCCGCGACAGCAGACCGAAGAAATTTTCAACCGCCACATCAACTGGTTGCAAGAGCGCGGCCTTACCCTCAAGGACAACTGCATACGCACCTGGCTCTACGTTCGCGACATCGACAACAACTACCATCAGGTCATGCAGGGCCGCAATGCTATCTTTGACCGCGAAGGCCTTACCCCGCAGACCCACTTTATCGCCTCTACAGGCATCGGCGGCAACACACAGCACACCAAAGCCATCATCGGCATCGACTTCCTGTCTGTGGAACAGCCCCACCACACGCCGCAATACCTGCAAGCGCTCGAATATCTCAACCCTACCCACCAGTACGGCGTGGCCTTTGAGCGCGGAGTCAAGTTCAACGCCTTTGGCAACGACAAAATCTACATCTCAGGCACAGCCAGCATCGACAAAAACGGCAACTGCATCTATCTCAACGACACTCCCCGACAGATAGAACGCCTGTTTGAAAACATATCTCAGCTTCTGGCCGACGCACAGCGCACACTCGCCGACATCACATACCTTATTGTATATTTACGCGACATCGCCGACTATCAACTCACCGCAAAATACATGGCAGAACACTTCCCCACCCTGCCATACGTCATTACTGAGGCCCGCGTGTGCCGTCCGCAGTGGCTGGTTGAGGTAGAATGCGTGGCCCGCTGACGCCTACTCGTAGCCCGCTGACGCCGACTCGTGGCACGCTGACGCCTACTCGTGGCACGTTGACGCCTACTCGTGGCACACTGACGCCTACTCGTGGCACGCTGATGCCTACTCGTGGCACGCTGACGCCTACTCGTGGCCCGCTGACACCTACTCGCCGTCCCGCACCCCAGCCGCAGCCCCACCGCGCAGTTAGATTTGGAACATGGGCACTTTGGCTTAGAGAAAACAAACATTAGTTAAAGACAAGCGCACTATAGTTTAAGGAAAAGGCACTTCGACTTAAGAAAAGGGCACTTTGGCACCAATTTTTGGCGGCAAAACTGCCACAGGATGCGCCACAATACACGAAAAATGCAAAAAATCACAACAAATTTGTGACTATCCCGAGAAAAATGCCTAATTTTGCATAATAAAGGATTGATATACGCAGTAAAACCGAAATGAGCGCACTCAACAAGATAAAGAATATCAAAAGAATCAAGAAAATCCGACTCCATCACGAAGGCACTTCCACGCTGACCGTGAGCGGAGCTATTCTCTTGGCTTTCAATGCCCTGAGTTTCTGGATTTTTGCATATCTTCTTCCTGCGCATTACATTTTCTACATCCTGCTTGCCATCTCACTCGTTGTCTATGGCATTATGATCAACTTTTTCCGCTGCCCAATCCGCTATTACAACGGCGAGACCGACGGCGTGGTGGTTGCTCCCGCAGATGGCAAAATCGTTGTCATTGAGGACGTTGAGGAAAACGAGTATTTCCATTCTACCCGCAAGATGGTGTCGATTTTCATGTCGCTTACCAACGTCCATGCCAACTGGTTCCCCGTTGACGGCGTCGTAAAAATCGTAGAACACCACGAGGGCAATTTCCATAAGGCCTATCTGCCAAAAGCCAGCCTCGAAAACGAGCGCTCAACCATCGTGATCGACACCGAAGAGTACGGCGAGATTCTCGTTCGTCAGATTGCCGGAGCCATGGCGCGCCGCATCGTGACCTATGCCCGCAAAGACGAAGAATGCTATATCGACGAACACCTCGGTTTTATCAAGTTTGGCAGCCGCGTTGACCTATATCTGCCAACCAACGCCGAGATAATAGTCGAAATGGGCCAGGCTACCACTGGCAACGAGACCCTAATTGCCCGCCTCAAGCCCGTCAAAGCTTAGCAACACGCACCCATTAACCCCAAAAGCCAACTTATCATTTATGAAAAAGCACATCCCCAACACCATCACGCTCTGCAATCTGGTTTGCGGCTGCATCGCCGTAAGATATGCGTTTGCCGACAAATTTATTGCCGCGCTGCTGTTTATCGCAATCGGCGCGCTGTTTGATTTCTTCGACGGATTTGCCGCCCGCAAGCT